>DATLZF010000324.1:0-2362 GCA_035574135.1 Candidatus Methylomirabilota bacterium | reverse complement strand
CCCTGGCGGCGGGTTCGCCGGCGCGGGGGGCGGGTCGGGGCGGCGTGGACATGGGAGTGGATTTCACCGTGGCGGCACCCGGAGGCATTCCTTCCGCGCCGACTCATCTGGCCGCGCTACCCGGCTTGGGCGCCATTGTCTTGAAGTGGACTGAGGACGCCGATAACGAAGGCGGTTTCCGGATCGAGCGTTCGACCGACGGACAGAGTTGGGAATCCACCGCAACGGCTCCGGCCAACGCGGTCACCGCGACGCTTGAAGGCTACACCCCCGGTGTCGCATATTACTTTCGAGTCACGGCGACCAACCACGCCGGCTCCTCCCGGTGGTCCAATCTCGCACGGGCCGCCGCCCGCGATGCGACGATCTACGTTGGCGGCATTCTGACGGGGGATACCACTTGGTCGCCGGATGAGGGTATTTTTTGTGTCCGGTCCAGTCTCATCATTCCCGCCGGCGTCACCTTGAGCATCTTGCCGGGCACCGAGGTTTGCGTGACCAACAATGCTTCGATCCGGGCTGTGAATGGCGGGGTTTTGCGGGTGCTGGGCACGGCGGAGAGGGAGGTGCGCATCCGGCGCGTCACGCCCGTGACGAGCCATGCCGAGGTCTCGGCTCAATTTGGGGCCTCGATGCTGCTCCGGTACGTCGATGTGTCAGGTCTGCAGGTGAGCGTGTACAGCAATGCCACAGCCGTGATCGAGGATTGCTACCTTCACGATTACCGCCTGCTCTCCGGCGGAACGATCCTGACCGCGCCCCTGCTGCTCACCCATTTTGCCGCGCCCAGCGTCTTCCGGCGAACGCATTTCCGGGAGTATCACGAAACCCTGCTGCGTAATGGCGTCATGGTGGTCGAGGACTGCCTGTTCGAGAACATTCACGGGGACGGACTCGACTTCGACTCCGCGCAGCCCGGCACGGTGCTGCGCCGATGCACGTTCCGGCATGGCACCAGCGGCAACGTGGATGCCGTGGACGTGGGGCCGGCCGATTTGCCGGGCTCGACGGATGTGCTGATCGAAGACTGCCTGATGTACGACTTTCCTCTCGACAAAGGCGTCTCCGTGGGTGACTTCGGCGAGTCCCACGGCACCATTGTTCGGAACTGCCTCATCTACGGGTGCCGCGCCGGCGTGATGGCCAAGGATGCCTGCGATGTGCAGGTTATTCAGTGCACAATCGTTGACAACGGATGGGGATTAACGAACTACAACAAGGCCAATCCCGGCGCTTCGACCGGGGGCGGACTCACCACGAACACGCACAACAACATTCTTTGGAACAACACCATTCCGATCTCGATGGTCAATGGCGGCGTTCTGATCGCTGACCACAACAATCTGGGCGGCACCAACTGGCCGGGCGAGGGCAACATCAACGTGGATCCCCAATTCCTGAATGCCGGCGGCCGCGATTACCGTCTGGCGCCCGATTCGCCTTGTCTTGGGGCCGGCCGAAACGGGGCCGACCTGGGCGCCAGGCTTCCCGTGGGGGCGCCCATGGCGCTCAGCAATCCGCGCATTGAATCGTTCCAAATCGAGGCGGGGCGAGCACAGGTGCGGTTCTGGGCGGACTCGGAACGGAGCTATTCCCTCTTGTGTAGCGAAGCAGCCGCTGGAGCCCCGTGGATCAAGGTGGCCGATTATGACACCGCCGTTCGCCCGCGCCTCGTCACGGCGACGAACGTTGTGGCTCCGGGTAACCGGTTCTACCAACTCGTGTCTCCGAAGCGGCCCTGAGTCGGACTACAGCCCGTCGCGCAACTTGAGTTCCACAGGCTGGGGCGCGTCGTTCACCTTGAGGAAGACTGATTTTTCGCCAACCCTCACCACGCGGACTTTGAAGCGACGATCCCCGGCCTGAATCATTGCGCCTTCACCGGCGGTCAGGCTGCGATCGTTGATGAGGGCCACCCGTTTACCCGGTGGACCCGAAACGCCCTTGAGCACCAGACCTTCGATCGAGGGAGGAGGCGTGTTGGAGGTGGTGGTCGGCGGTGCGGCCGCAGGGGGCGGGGATGCTGCGGGGGAATCGCCCGACCGTTTGGTCAAGACGACCGGCTTTGAGGCCGCTACTGGCGGAGGTGACGATGCGGACGACGTCGTCCCACCGGCCTGCCGTACGCGCGATCCGCCGATCCGTTCCAAGCTGGCGATGAAGGTTTTCGGACCGCCCGGTTCGTAGCCCAGGCGACCCAGTTCCTTTCCGTCCGGGTCGAGCACCACGAGGGTGGGGTAGCCCGGGATGCGGAATCGTTGAGCCAGCGCTTGGTTGGCTTGCTGCTGAGCGGCGGGCAATGTCTTGCCGCGGGGAAAATCCGCTTCGACCAGGACCAGATGGTTGCTCGCGAAGGACTCAA
>DATLZF010000323.1:0-2139 GCA_035574135.1 Candidatus Methylomirabilota bacterium | reverse complement strand
CATCGTCGTCCGCCGCGGGGGCATGGGCGGAACGGTCAGCGCCGATTACAGCACGACCGACAGCTCGGCGGTGGCCGGCACCCATTACGTGGCAGCAGCAGGCACCGTGACGCTGGGGCCGGGCGTGATCGCCACCAACTTTCAGATCACGATCCTGGATGATCTCGGCCTGACCAATGCCGTGCCGTCGGTGGAGTTCGAGTTGAATCTGGGCAACTTCGTCAACGCGTCCCCCGGCGCGTTCCCGGGCGCCAGCGTGCACATTTTTGATGATGAGACCTTCGCCGAGCCGGCCGGTTCGCTCGATACCACGTTCAATCCCGATGCCGGTCCGGAAGATCGGGTCAACGCGCTGGCGATCGAACCGGATGGCCAGTTGCTGGCGGCGGGCAACTTCCGCACCATGAACCGCGTCTTTCGCAGCCGCATCGCCCGGCTGGAGGCGGATGGGGCGCTGGACGGGGACTTTGGCAACAGCGCCGGGCCCAACGGCCCGCTGAACGCCATCGCGCTTCAGCCGGATGGGCGGATCGTCATCGGCGGCATGTTTTCCCAGGTGGGCGCGACCAATCGCAGTCACATCGCCCGACTTCTGCCTGACGGGACGTTGGACGCCACGTTCAATCCCGGAGCCGGCGCGGACAATCCAGTGTTTGCCCTTGGCCTGTTGTCCGATGGTGGCGTGGTGGTGGGCGGCTCGTTCGCCTCGATCAACGGCATCTCCCGGCCCGGCATCGCGGTGTTGAATCCGAACGGCACCGTGCGGACGAGTTTTGATCCCGGTGTGGGTGTGAATGGCGATGTCCTCGCCATCGCGGTGCAGCCGGATGATCGCATTCTCATTGGCGGTACGTTCACTACGGTGCGCGGGGCGGACCGCGCGCGTGTGGCGCGGCTGTGGCCGGATGGTCGGCTCGACGAGGACTTCAACCCGGGATCGGGGGCGAACGACGACGTCATGGCGCTGGCGCTCCAGCCGGACGGGCGGATTCTGGTGGGCGGCTCCTTCACCCAGTTCGACGGGCAGATTCGCGGTCGGTTGGCCCGGCTGGAGCATGACGGTTCTTTGGACACGGACTTCTTGTCGGCCTCGGATGGCGCCGACGCCCAGGTAAACGCGCTGGCGGTTCAGTTCGACGGCAAGATTTTGGTGGCGGGCGAATTCACCTCCTTCAACGAGGTTGCGCGCAATCGACTGACGCGGTTGAACGAGGACGGAACAACGGATCCGACGATCAATTTTGGCTCCGGCGCCAACGACGCCATCCTCGCCATGATCGTCCAGCCGGACCGGAAGATCGTGATCGGCGGCCGGTTCACGGCGGTGGATGGGCAGCCCCGGCGTTACCTTGCCCGGCTCCACGGCGGCTCGATCAGTGGCGCGGGCTTCTTGCAGTTCAGCGCGCCATATTATGAAGTCCCGGAATCGGGCGGGGTACTGGAAGTCGAGGTGCGCCGGCGCGGGGGCACGACCGGGGCGGTGTCGGTTGATTACGCCAGCGTGGCCGGTTCGGCTGTGGCGGGAGACGACTTTACAGCCGTGGCGGGGACGCTCGTGTTCGCCGAGGGCGAGGTCGTCAAGACGTTCGACTTGCCGCTGGTGAACGACGGTGTGGGAGAGCCTGACGAGACGTTGACGGTGACGTTGAGCACCAATCTCGCCAGCGGCGGCGCCACGCTCGGAGAGATTCCCAATGCGACGGTGATCATTCTCAATGACGACAGCTCGGTGGGTTTCAGTGCGGCTTCCTACACGGTGAGCGAAGGTGTGCCGGGAGGCAATCTCACCGTGGCGGTGGTGCGCTCGGGGGCCACAGGTGAGGTGGTGCGCGTCAATTACTTCTCCACCAATGGCACGGCCCGGGCCGGTGCGGACTACACGGCGGTGAGCGGCCTGCTGACCTTCGCGCCGGGGCAGACCACTCAGACGTTCAATGTGCCGATCCTGAACGACGCGTTGATCGAGCCCTCGGAAGGTTTCTCCCTGGGGCTGACGAATCTGGTGGGCGGGATCGCCCTTGGCATTTCCAACGCCACCGTGACCATTGTGGATAACGACTTTGAACCAGGGCACCTGAGCTTTGGGGCCACTTCTTACTCTGTGGCCGAGGGGGCGGGCTCCGTCACGGTCACCGTAGT
>DATLZF010000322.1:0-9786 GCA_035574135.1 Candidatus Methylomirabilota bacterium | reverse complement strand
CTGACCGCCCGCCACCAAGGCAAGCAGGCCGCTCCCCAGGACCAGAGCGGAGCAAAACGGCGCCCTCCCCTCGCCGCGTTGGCCTGAACTGCTCGCTTTCTTCATCGTTCGCCGACGAGACTTCTCCCAAGGCATCGGGCAAAATCCAAGTGCGGAATTCGATTCCGCCGGTCCCCTGCCCCATGGCGCGAGCTCAACCGTAGCCGTCGCCGGAATGTTCAGCATCCGCGACCGGATGCTGGCAGGGTAACGCGCAGCTTTGCCGCGTTGAAACACTTGGCGCAACCAAGGCCCATGCGCTGTCGGCACCGGGGACGGAGTCTGCCGAAGGGGAGGTGACCGGATCGAGGCAAAGTCGTAAGGGGTAATTGGGGCGACGATGGCGTCCGCACGAGGCCACCATCGGTCGCCCTGGTCCCTCCCCCGCGGTAAACAGGTGGTGGCCATGGCTGCCTTGATCTGCACCCCCTTGGCCGATTCGTTCGAGGCACGACGCTCCTGGAGCTTCGGCGCTGCGGCCGGCCGAGACCGGGCCCGGCTGGAGGACGGGCCCCTCCGGCGGGGCTGCCGAACGGAGGGTTGACGTGGTGCAAAGACGGTTGCGCTTGCCAAGAAGCGGCCGCGGCAGAGGCGTGACGAGAGCGGATGTCGCACGAACGTCGTTGTGCTTTTGCGTGGCCGGTTCCTCGCGGCAGTGGCAGCCTTGATGCACCTGAGGGCTCCCTTGACCAGAGGCGGGGTGCAATAGTGTTCCGCAGCCCTTCAGCTTGGGCGTTCGGGCCCGGGCATCGTGTCACCAAAACGTGACATTAAGGTCATCAGTTCGTAACAGATGACCGGTAGCCTCGCTCGAATTAAAGCACTTATGGCCACGCACTACGAAGAGTCTTTGCAGCGGGACATCGACCGGATTCGTCACAAAGTGACGGAAATGGCCGGCCTCGCTCAAAGCGCCTTGGAGGCCTGCCTGCGGGCCTTGGTCGAGCGCAACCGGCAGATGGCCTACGCCGTTATTCTGCGGGACCAACGGATTGATGCGCTGGAGAAGGAGATCGACCGGCTGTGTCTGGAGTTTATCGTCCGACAGCAACCCGTGGCCAAGCACCTGCGCTTCGCCTACGTCACCATCAAGATCAACCAGGAGATCGAACGTGTCGGCGATTACGCCGAAAGCATCGCCCGGCAAATCATCAAGCTGGCCAAGATCGACTGCACCATTCCACTCGACCGCTACCGGCAGATCGCGGACATGTCCATCCCCATGTTTCGGGACGCCGTGCAGGCTTATCTCTCCGAGAATGCGGACACGGCCCGCAGACTCTCCAGCGTCGAGGAAGAGGTGGATGGCTTGAAGAGCGTGATCAACGCCGAACTGTTTCAGTTGCGCCAGGAAAACAAGATACCGCTCGAGGCCCTGACGCCGCTGATGACCATCGCCCGGCGGTTCGAGCGGGTTTCAGATCAGGCCAAGAACATTTGCGAGGAAACCCTCTACATGGTAACCGGCGACTACCAGAAGCACGCCGGCGGGGATGTCTGGCGCGTGCTGTTCATTGACGAGCACAACTCGTGTCGCAGTCAGATGGCCGAGGCCATCGCCAGTGCCCTCGACCAGCCGCAGTTCCTTTTCGCCAGTGCCGGTCTGGAACCCCGCGCGGTCGATCCCCAACTGGTAGCGTTCATGAAAGAGAAAGGCATCGACCTGAGCCACGCGACCAGCCGCTCCATCGCAGCGGTGCCCAACATCGAACACTACCAAATCGTGATCGCGCTGGCCAAGGAGGCGCGCCGTTCTCTGCCCACCAAATCACGCACGGTGTGCTTGGATTGGAGCATTCCGGACCCGTCCCTCAAGCAGGGCACGGCTGAGGAACGACGCGCGGCTTACGAGGAAACCTACCGGCACCTACGAGAGCAGATCGAAGACCTGGTCGAAGGCATTTTGGCGGACAAGATCGATTAGCAGCAAGGGATTATGAATAACACAACCAACCTCAAGAGCCTGGTTCAGCCTGCCATTGCAACCTTCCTGGTTGCCGCCCTCGTGAACACCGGGTGCGGTAAAAAAGATTCCGCCGGCGGCGGAGGTGGGAGCCACAACACCAAGGCGATGGTGATTCAAAACATTGGTTCCGACACAATGGTGAACCTGGCCCAAGCGTGGGCCGAAGCCTATCACGCGGTCGATCCCAGCGTATCCGTCGAAGTGTCCGGCGGCGGTTCCGGAGTGGGCGTCTCCGCCCTCATCAACGGCACCTGCGACATCGCCAACAGCTCGCGCAAGCTGGAGAAGGAGGAGGAAGAGAAGGCCACCGCCAAATATGGCGGCAAACACCCGGAGGAATTCCTTGTCGGCTACGACGCGCTGGCCATCTACGTCCACCCGTCCAACCCGCTGAAGGAAATTTCCGTCGAGCAGTTGAGCGAACTGTTCAAGGAGGGCGGCAAGATCAACAAGTGGAGTGAACTGGGCGTCACCGTGCCGGGCGCGTCGGATGAAATCGTCCGCGTCAGCCGCCAGAACAATTCCGGCACCTACCACTACTTCCGTGAGCACGTCGTCGGAAAGAAGAACGACTTCAAGAAAGGCTCGCGCGACATGTCCGGCTCGAAGGACGTGGTCGAACTCGTCGCCAACACACCAGGTGCGCTCGGCTACAGCGGCCTCGGCTATAAGACGGACAAGGTGAAAATTGTCAACGTCTCCAGGAAGACCGGCGAGAAGGCCGTCGAGCCGAGCATTGCCACCACCCTGGACGGCACCTATCCCATCGCCCGTCCGATGTTCATGTACACGCCGCCGGGCGCCCCGGAACATGTGAAGAAGTATCTCAACTGGGTCCGCAGTCCCGCCGGCCAGAAGATCGTCGTCGAATCCGGCTACGTGCCGCTGCCGGAGAAGGAGCAGACGAAGTAACGCCCCGTTGCGCGCATGATTGGGCTCCCAAGCGCGGCGGCAGGATTCCCCCGCCGCGCCGCATCCAACCAGCACGTCCGCTGATGCCTGCTTCCGCCACATCCGCCTCCGTAGTCGCGCCGGTAAAGCGCAAGCCGCGCTCGCTGTTCGGCGAAAAGCTGATCGAGGCCTTCATCCGCCTCTGCGGCATCAGCGCCATTGTCTTCGTCTTCAGCATTTTCTTCTTCGTCTTCCGCGAGGCGCTGCCCGTACCCGACAAGGTCACGCTCGGCAAGTTCCTGTTCAACACCGACTGGTATCCCACTTCGATGAGCAACGTGCGCTTCGGCATCGGGGCGCTCATCCTCGGGACACTGAGCGTGACCATCACGGCCATGCTCATCGCGGTGCCGTTCGGCTTGGGCGCGGCCGTCTTCGTCTCCGAATTCTGCCAGGGGAAAATGCGCGAGACGCTCAAGGTCGTCATTGAACTGCTCGCCGCCATCCCCAGCGTCGTCTGGGGCTTCATTGGTCTGACGGTGATGAACAAGTTCATCATCTGGGCCTTCGGCGTGCCGGTCGGCCTGAACGTGCTCAACGCCGCGCTGCTCCTGGCGCTGATGAGCATCCCCATCATGGTCAGCATCGGGGAGGATTCACTCAAGGCCGTGCCCGACAGCTACCGCGAGGCGGCCTTTGCCCTCGGTGCGACGCGCTGGCAGACCGTGTACAAGGTGCTCTTGCCCGCCGCGAAGAACGGCCTGCTGGCCGCCGTGCTGCTGGGCGTGGGCCGCGCCATCGGGGAGACGATGGCCGTGCTCATGGCCACGGGCCACGCCATCAACAACCCCTTCATCAAGGAGGGCGCGTTCAACCCGGGGTTCATGTTTGAGAGCGTTCGAACGCTCACGGCCACCATCGCCGCCGAACTGGGCGAGGCCAGCGAGCACAGCGACCATTATCGCGTCCTGTTCCTCGTCGGCATCGTGCTCTTCACGCTTACGTTCATCGTCAACGTCACCGCCGACCTCGTCGTCCGCGGCATCCGGAAGAAATGACCCCGGCAGCATCCAGCCCCGCGACGCCGGCGAATCCCTTCGCCGAGACTGCCAACATCCGCCGCAAGCTCCGCAACGAACGGATCGCCCAAGGGGTCTTCGCGTTGATGGTGGTTTGCATCCTCATTCCGCTGGCGCTCATCCTCGGCTATCTGGTCAACAAGGGCTACTCGCTCATCTCATGGGAGTTCCTCACGACCAACCCCGTCAGCGGGATGCGCAAGGGCGGCATCTGGAGCGCGCTCTTGGGCACCTTGTGGCTGGTCGGTGTCTCCCTCGCCGTCGCCGCACCCATCGGTGTGGCCGCCGCCGTTTACATCAACGAATACGCGCGCGACAACTGGTTTACCCGCGTCGTCAATCTGGCCGTGGTCAACCTCGCCGGCGTCCCCTCCATCGTTCATGCCCTGTTCGGTCTTGGCGCGTTCGTGCTCGCGGCGAACATCGGCCGGTCCATCCTCGCCGCCTCTCTCACGCTGGCGGTGATGACGCTGCCGGTGATCATCGCCTCCACCAAGGAGGCGCTGGCCAGCGTACCGATGCAGTTCCGCGAAGCCTGTTGGAACGTCGGCGCCACACGCTGGCAGACCATCCGGGGCGTCGTGCTGCCGAATTCGATCAGCGGCATCCTCACCGGCGTCATCCTCCAGGTCAGCCGCGCCGCCGGCGAGACCGCACCCATCATGTTCACCGGCGCCGTGTTTTACCGCCGCATCGCCGAGGGCGACCTGTTCGCCTACAACATCACCGACCAGTGCATGGCCCTCTCGATGCACCTGTTCACCGTCTCGACCCAGGTGACGGGCGCTCCCGAGCCGCTGCCCTACGCCGTGGCGCTCGTGCTGCTCGGCGTGGTGTTGCTGGTCAACGCCACGGCCATCGCGTTCCGCGCCTGGCTCCGTTCCCGGAAGAAGTGGTGAAGAATTTCCAACCACGAATGAACACGAATTCACACGAATGGGGAGCCACACGGATTCCACGGTCGGCCACGCACTCAATCCGTGAGAATCCGTGCAATCCCTATCTCGACCTTGTCTGTCCAAATTCGTGTGCCTTCGTGTGCCTTCGTGGTTTCTCCCCCGAATGACGCCACCGAAGAAAATCGAGGTCACGAACCTCCGCACCTACTACGGCGCGAAGGAGGTTCACCACGGCATCTCGTTTCACATCGAGCCGAACGAAATCTTCGCCATCATCGGCCCCGCCCAGTCCGGCAAGACCACGCTGCTGCGCGCCATTAACCGCACGCTCGAGTTCACCGCCGGCGCCCGCATGACCGGCACCATCAAGGTGGACGGCGAGGACGTGATGAAGACGCCCAGCGTCTATGAGTTGCGGCGCAAGATCGGCATGGTCGCCCCGCTGCCAGTCGGCCTGCCGCTGACCATCTACGACAACGTCGCCTTCGCCCCGCGCGCGGCCGGCATCAAGGACAAGAAGTTCCTCGATGAGCATGTTGAAAAGTGTCTGCGCCAGGCCGCGCTGTGGGACGAGGTGAAGGACCGCCTCGACTCCCTCGGCACCAAGCTTTCCGGTGGCCAGCAGCAGCGCCTGACCATCGCGCGCGCGCTGTCGCATCAGCCCGAGATTCTCTGCCTGGACGAATTCAGCATCGCCATCGATCCGGTGACCACGATGCGCATCGAGGACGTACTCAAGGAACTCAAGGCGCACATGACCATCATTCTCGTGACCAACCTGGTGCAGCAGGCCCGCCGACTGGCCGCGCGCACCATGTTCCTCTGGAACGGCGAGATCATCGAGCTGGACACGAACGAGGTGATATTCAGCGACAAGACCAAGGACCGGCGCACCTACGAGTACGTGAACGGCATTTTCGGATGAGTCACATCGAAACAGCTCACAAACAGCAGGCAGCGGCGGTCAATTACGCCATTACGACGCGCGACCTGAAGCTCTGGTACGCCAAGTTCCAGGCGTTGCTCGGCATCGACGTGAACATCAAAAAGGGGCTGATCACCTCGCTCATCGGCCCGTCGGGGTGCGGCAAGACCACGCTGTTGCGCTGCTTCAACCGCGTCAACGAGCGCTACGGCTACGTCACCACGACCGGCGAAATCAAGATCCACGACAAGAACATTTACGACCCGGACGTTTCCCTCATCGAACTGCGCAAGCTCGTCGGCATGGTCTTCCAGCGCCCGAACCCGTTGCCCATCTCCGTCTATGAAAATGTCGTCTTTGGCCTGCGCATCCACGACGACCGGGGCCTGAAGAAATCCGACTATGACGCGGCGGTGGAGAAGGCGCTGACCGAGGTCGGCCTGTGGAAGGACCTCAAGGATCGGCTCGACACGAAGGCCACGGGCCTTCAGCTCGAGCAACAGCAGAAGCTCTGCATCGCCCGGCTCCTGCCGCTCAAGCCCGAGATTATTCTCATGGACGAGCCGTGCAGCGCGCTCGACGTGAACGGCACCAAGGCCATCGAGGAGCTTATGTTCGCGCTCAAGGGCCGTTACACCATCGTCATCGTCACGCACAACATGGCCCAGGCCCGCCGCGCCAGTGACGAGTGCATCTTCATGCTCATGGGCGAACTCATCGAGCACAGCCGCACGGAAGATCTGTTCATCTCGCCCAAGAATCCAAAGACTGCCGAGTACATCGAAGGCCGCTACGGTTGAAGCCATCCGTCATGCCGGCTGAACCCACCCGGCCCCTCGCGAAACGCACTCCCTCCCCCGTGGTGTCCGACCACGGCTCGCCCTGCCACGTGCCGCGCTCGCTTGAGACGGAACAGGGCCGCAACCCGCCCCAGGGCATGGTCACGACGGACGTGCGCCCACCGATGAATTGCACGCCCACGGGTTGATCACACCCGTTGAACGGGAGCGCATCCAAGCTGGGATTCCTCGGCGCCTATGGCGGAACGCCGGGGCCTGACCGTCCGCGCCGCCGGCGCCACTGCGACGCACGATGCTCAATGAATGAACATCAGCTCGTTCGCCTGGAGCAATGCTTGGGCGTATTCCTCCCACGCCGTGAGCGGATCACGAGGCGATGACTCAGCGCGCCCGCCTCCCCGACGGAACTGCTCGCGCATCCGCGCCAACTCCTTGAAGTCCCCCTGCTCCCGCAATTCCCGGGCCCGGCGGAGATTGGCGCCAGGTTCCCGCCTGGGCGCCGATACCCGCTCCCGGGACGGCTCCTGCGACACAAACTCGACACCGAGGCGAAGCTCCTCCTCGGAAGGCGGACGCTGATAAACGATCTCGTAAAGCACCCGCACCCGATCTTCGAGCGTGGCCTTGAGGCGAAAATCCGTCCGTGCCACCAGACTCCGGGCGGCTTCGATCACCAACGGGCTGTTCATGAAGAACAAGGCCTGCTGCGGGACGGTGGTGGTGTGCCGCCGCCCGGTGGGCAGGTCCGGGTTGGCGAAGTCGAAGTGCGTGAGCAGCTCGGGCACATTCTGCCGATCGATGCGGCCATACACGCTGCGCCGCAAACTCGCCCTTTCTCCCGTCAGCGCCTCCGGCCGACCGCCCGGAGTCAGGTCGAGCTTGCCAGCCAAAGCCAGCAATGTATCCCGCACCGCCTCAAACTCGAGTCGCTGAATATTCCACCGCCACAGCAGGCGGTTCTCAGGATCGACCGCCGCCGCCCTGGGCTGCACCGCGCTGGACTGCTGGTACACGGCACTGTTGCAGAGGAGCCGGTGCAGGGCCTTGAGGCTCCAGCCTTCCTCAACAAGGCGCGCCGCCAGGTAATCCAGCAACTCCGGATGACTCGGCGGCGCGGACATGGTGCCGAAATCGTCGGGGGTCGTGACGATGCCCTCACCGAAGTGGTGCAACCAGACGCGGTTGACAATCACCCGAGCTGTCAACGGATTCTTCGGATCGGCAATGGCCTGGGCGAGTTCAAGCCGGCCGCTGCCACGCACAAATGGCTTGCGCTCCGGTCCGGCCAGCACCTCGAGGAACTGGCGTGGCACCGTCGGGCCCCGGTTGCCGGCTTCGCCCCGGATCAGCACGGGCGAATCTTTGGGCCGCGCCGCATCCTCCAGCGCCATCGCGCGCACGGGCGCGCCCGGATGCGTCATCTCCAGCCGGTCTAGTTCGTTGTGCAATCGCACGGCCTGCCGCTGCAATTCGCGCCGCTGCGATGGTGACATTCCGTCGCGGGTGCGGCGCAAGGCCCGAAACTGCCGTTCCACCTCGGCGATCTGCTGCGTCAGGTTCGTGTATTGGGTGTAGTAGGCGGCGTAGTCCGCTTCGTTGGCGGGCAGGCGCAGAATGGGCAACGGCTCCGGCTCACGGCTGCTGGCGAACACCCCGTGCAGCGAGTAGTAGTCCTTCGTCGGAATGGGATCGAACTTGTGATCATGACAGCGGGCACATGACACCGTGAGGCCAAGAAAGCCCTTCGTCACAACGTCGATGCGGTCATTGATGATGTCGTTTTGCTGTCCCATGAAGCGATCGCCCACGGTCAAGAACCCCATCGCGGCCAGTGTGGCCGGGTTCTTTCTCACGCCGGGAAGCTGGTCGGCAGCAATCTGCTCGAGAATGAACTGGTTGAACGGCTTGTCCTCGTTGAACGCCTGGATGACATAGTCCCGGTAGGTCCACGCGTGGGGGTAATTCGGCGCTTCGCGCAACCGCCGGATCTCACCCTTGGTGTCCGAGTAGCGGGCCACGTCGAGCCAGTGGCGGCCCCAACGCTCGCCGTATTGCGGCGAGGCCAGCAGTCGATTCACGACCTTCTCGAAGGCGTCCGGCGAGGCATCAGCCAGGAACGCCTCCACGTCGGCCGGCGTGGGCGGCAGGCCGATCAGATCGAAATACACCCGCCGGATCAGCGTGCGCCGATCCGCCATCGGATTCGGCTCGAGGCCCCGGTCCTCCAGTTTCGCGAGGATGAAGTGATCCACCGGCGTCTTTGCCCAGTTCGTGTTAGAGACGCGCGGCACTTCGGGCTTGCGCACGGGCTGGAAGGCCCAGTGTGATCGGCCTTCGTCCTTCGCACTCCGCACCACGGCAGGGCCTTCACGCGGATCGGGAGCGCCCATGCGTACCCAAGTTTCGAGATCGGCCACTTCTGCGGCGGTCAGCCGTGGGCCCTTCGGCGGCATCTGCAGGTCGGGGTCCGTCTGGCGCACGGCCTTGATGAGAAGGCTTTTGTCCGGGTCCCCGGGCGCAATTGCGGGGCCCGAGTTACCGCCCTGCTGCCAACCCGCGCGCGTATCCAACAGCAGGCCGCCCTTGATCTTCTTGGCGGTTGAGCTGTGGCACTCGTAACAGTGTTCAACCAGCACAGGCCGCACCTTGGTCTCGAAGAACGCGATCTGGCCGGGCGTCGGGCCGGCCGCGTCAGCGTCCGACTCCGCCATCAGCGCGAACGCGACAACGAGAGGCACCCAAAGGCGGGCGGATCCCGGCCCGCTCACACAACCTCGCCCTTGCCCCCCTACGGTCGGCCGCAGTCTCCGGAATGACCGGACGTGGATGCGGCCTGGACGCCAAGTTCCCGTGTTCCACACGACCGGGCACGCTGGTGATTCCTGCAACATCAAGGTGTGCATGGTTCAGGCAATGATGTCTTTGACCACGTGCCCGGACACGTCCGTGAGCCGGAAATCGCGACCGTTGTAGCGATAGGTGAGCTTCTCATGGTCGAAGCCCAGCAGATGAAGGATCGTGGCGTGCAGGTCATGCACGTGCACCTTGTTTTCCACCGCCGCGGCGCCGAATTCATCGGTGGCCCCGTACACCATGCCTCCCCGCACACCCCCGCCGGCCAGCACGGTGGTGAAGGCGCGACTGTTGTGATCGCGCCCGGCGTCCTCGAAGCCGTTGCGATCCCGCG
>DATLZF010000321.1:0-3490 GCA_035574135.1 Candidatus Methylomirabilota bacterium | reverse complement strand
CGGACGAGACGCCAGTGTCTGGGCGTTCGGCCCTGTCTCTGGGTCGATCACCGCGGGGCAGGATCTCGGCGCCGAGTCAGAGTCGGCCTTCACCGCGACCGTCGATGCCGGGCGAGACGCAGCGGTGCGAGGCCAGACGGTCAGCGCCACCATCGATGCCCGGCGTGACCTGCTCATCCTGTCGCTGGGCATGGCGTCGCTGAATGCGACGGCTGGCGAGTACCTGGAGGTGAACGTCTTCGGCTCCGCCGCGGGATCGGTTGCGTCGGGACGATCGGCGTTTGTCAGTATCTACGACGACGCGGTGGGCCTGAACGCCTCCTCCGGCGAGGACCTCACCCTGACGGTACTCGGCGCCTACAGCGGCAACATCGACGCGGCGGGTGATGCGGACATCACCGTCGGCGGCGACGTCTGGCTCAGCACATTCACCGCCGGCGGGCTGGTCAACCTGTGGGTGCTTGGAGACGTGGCCCTGACCAACGTCACAGCGGAGGCGGCCGGGCTGACGCTGTACGGAGACGCGCTCGGCCTAAGCGTGACGGCCGACCTTGTCGCCGAGGTGTGGGCCTATGGCGACCTCGACGCTGACCTGACAGCGACTGGCGACGTCGTCGTTACCTGCATCAGCTCGGCGACGCTGGAGGTGACGGCCGGCGGCGACATCTGGTTGGTAGCCCTGGAAGACCTCGACGTGCAGGCCACAGCCGGGCTCACCATCCAGGCGATCAGCGGTGGGAACATGACCGCGACGCTCAGCGCCGGCGAAAGTGTTGTGGCGTCGGCAGGCAGTACCGCCACGGTGACGATCGACGCCGACCTCGACGTTGATTTCGAGGCGGTGGGCACTCTCAGCGGCAGCGTGCAGGCCGGGCGTGACGCCTGGGTGGGCAGCTATGCCGACCTGTCGGCCTCCATCAACGCCGGGCAGGACATCGTCCTAGCGTGGGCGGGGAACGAGCTGTCGGGCAACCTGTCCGCAGACCGCGACGTGGTCGGTGCCTGGGCCGGTGGCGACATCGCCGGCTCGATCACGGCGGGCCGCGATGTCCTCGGCGTGCTGAGCGAAAGGGCGGTGAACTCCGATATCACCGGGGAGAATGTCTGGGCGGTTGGAGCGCGCGGCGATATCTCCGGGACCATTACGGCCGAGTATGACGTCGGCGACGTTATCGCCGGCGGCGACATCACCGCCACCATCACTGCCGTTCTCGGTACGGTCGGCTTTGTGCAGGCAAACGACGCCGGGGTGCTCGACGACCCCGAGACATTGCTGACGCCGCCGCCGCGCGACTGGATCACCGAGGTACGGACAGGTGCCTACGAGGCGAGGGCAACGGCGTTGGCGGCGCTGGCAGACCTGGAAGAGATGATTGCGGGAACCCTGCAGGACTGGGCGGACCGTCGCGTCGAGTTGGCGGACAACCTGGCAGTGGACCGGGCCACGATGACGGACGGGCTTGCCGACATCCGTGCCGCTAACCAGACGTTCGCCGATTCGTGGCGTGAGGGCGCCGCGGACGAGCGGCTCGACCGGATCGTAGGCGTTGCCCTGTCGGCGGTGACGGGGGCGGACCGGCTGCACACCCAGAAGCAGACGATGCTGACGAACCTCGACCGGGTGCGACAGGAACTGGCCACGAGCATCCTGACGCGGACGGCGCAGGCGACACAGGACCGGGTCGCGGCTGCGGCGGTCGCAGCGAACGCCCGTGTGCAGGCGGCAGCCGCCTACAACCAGTCGGTGGCGCAGGCCCAGCAGATGGCGCAACAGCGGCAGGCGCTGGGCAACCAGCTGCTGGCGGAGTTGCAGCAGGCGCCGGACAAGATCCGTCGGGATCGCGAGGCACGGCTGGCGATCTGGTTGCGTCAGTTCGAGCAGGTCATCAACAAGTATCCGCCGCCGCGCGACTTCGCAACCCAACTCACCGCGACGACCGGCATCAACGTGCCGCACCAGCCCAGCGGCAGCCTGGGCGCTGCGCTGGGCGGGGCAGCCGCCGGTGCCATCGTCGGTTCGATTGTTCCAGGCGTCGGCACGGTGGCGGGAGCGGTCGTCGGTGCCATCGGTGGGGCCATCATCGGCGGCATCGTGGGGTTCTTCCGGGGCGACTCGGAGGAGATATTCTGGGCCAACTTCGTCAACGGCTTCGTGCCGGGGCTGGTGGTCGGGCTGGTGGTCGGGGCGGTGATCCCGGCGGCCTACGGCCTGCTGATCGCCAGCCCGCTAAGCCTGGCGGCGGGGCTGGGGATCACGACGGCGAACTTCTCGTTCTACACCTTCGGCGCCTTCGCCATCGGCGGCGCCCTCTTCGCCACTACCTACCAGGTCTTCGAGATGCTGGACGGGACGCGGCCGTGGGGCGAGTTCAGCTTAGCGGGCATTGCCTTGGGCACCTTCCTGGGTGGGGCGGCTCCGATCCTGTTCATCGCAGCGCCAACGCTTACAACGGTGCTGTTCTCGGCGAACGGTCTCATCAGCGGGATCAGCAACCTCCGCGAGGAGAACTACTGGACCGGCGGGTTCGAGGTGGTGACGGCCCTGATTCCGCTGGGCGTCTGGGGGGGGCGCCGCTTCGTCTTCCGCGGGGAGCGCGGGCTGGCGTTGGAAGCGGAAATCACAGGGAACCGGGCCGCCCTGCCGACGCGGGCTCAGTTGGCTGAGTACCGGGCGGCGTACCGCGAGCTGATCAACGCGTTGCGCCAGGCCGGTCAGCGGGGCATCACCTTCGAGGAGGCGGTGCGGCTGTGTCCGGAACTGGCCGCCGGGGAAAACAGCTTCTGGACGATCATCGGTCGACTGAGCGGGGCGATGAGCCGGCGCTGGCTGTTCATCCGTGAGGTCGGGGCATGGGTGGTCCGTGGAACGGGACCAATCGAGACCCGCATCATCATAAACATCGGCCGTCCGCGTTGGTTCCCCTGGTGGAACACGCGCAACCGGCCCGCGACGCTACGGGAGCCGCGGCCGTTCAACGAGGTCGAGGCCCACCTGGGGCACTCGCACCCGTACAACGGCATCCTGGAGTTGTCCGGGAACCCAACGCGCGGCGACATCGGGTACTTGCTACGGCTGTTCCGGCAGAACCCCTACTCGCAGCCGCTCAACCCAGTGCTGACTGGGCCAACCGGCCAGTGGCGTCACGTCAACCCCAACGACCTGTTGTTTTGGCTCCAGTTCGATCGGTTCTGGCAGAATGTCCGGGCGACGGACCTGGTTCCCTGGACGCTGCCATGACCAAACCCATGAGTCCAGCAACACGGGCTGGGCGAGAAGGACCCGTGGGGAAGGCAGCGAGCAGGAGTGTTTTCCTTTGGTTTTCTACTCGGTCTTATCCCCAAATGTCTGCCAAGTGCCAAGAGGTGAGATTTGATTCCTTCTGCCGCCGGGCATACAATAACTCAAGAGCCCCAGATCAGCGAACGGAATGCGAGCCCCACCACGATCAACTAATACCTCACCATGTCCGAGATGACTCCGCTGCCACTG
>DATLZF010000320.1:0-2257 GCA_035574135.1 Candidatus Methylomirabilota bacterium | reverse complement strand
CGGGTCTGGAACCTGCCGGCACATCCGACAACGGGCGTGTCGCTCGGCAGCGTCAGCGACGGCAACTGGCACCACGTCGCGCTGCGGTATGACAAGTCGATCTTCCGCCTGGAAGGGTTCCTGGACGGCGTGAAGTCGGCGAATTTTGCGACGGGAGACCGCACGACGCCGCTGGAGGACACCATCGCCCGGGACGGTATCTTCTTCGGAATCGGGCTGGCGAACACCACGCACCTGGGCAATGGAGCGGCGTTCAAGGGGTCCATCGACGAGGTGCGCATCTGGAGCGTGGCGCGCACCGACGCGCAAATCCAGGCCAACTGGCAGCAGACTGTGGACCCGGATTCGGCCGGTTTGGTGGCGTATTACCAGTTCGAGGACGGCAGCGGGACAGTCGCCAGCGACTCGACGTCCAACGGCCTGGACCTGACATTCATCAACTTCACGCCCACATGGGTGAGCGCCGACTGGTTCAACGGCGGCGCCGCCACCGTGAGCGTGGCCGTCGGCGCCACCGTGACCGTCACGTTGGACGGCCAGGACCCGGAGGACACCGGCACGCTGACGGCGCGGATCACGGCCTTCAGCAACGGCCCGCGGGTGACATTGCAGGACGACGGCAACGCCGCGGTGATTTCCGGCGCGGCGCCGAACTATACGCTCTCGACGGCGGCCCAGCGGCGGCTGCGCATCACCGGCAATGCCACCGGCAGCGAGACCGTCACCTACGTTGTGAACAACGGCATCGCCGATTCCGCCTCGGTCACGCTCACGATCAACGTGACCGGCTCGGCCAACGCGCCGGTGATCAACACGACGACCGGCACCTTCGGACCCGTCAACGAGGACACCTCGCCGGTCAACATCACGCACGCCAACCTGATTGCGTTGCTCGCGGTGACGGATGCGGACACGGCCGCCGCCTCTCTCGTGTTCCGCGTGCGCGGGGTCTCCAACGGCGTGCTCAAGAAGGGCGGCGCGGAAATCACGCCCTTTGTCACCACCATCAACAACACCGAAAGCCTCGACTGGCACCCGCCGGCCAACAACAACGGCGCCCTCAGCGCCTTCACGGTGGATGTGTACGACGGCGCGCAGTATTCGACCGCCATCGGCACCGTGCAGGTCAATCTCACGGCGCAAAACGACACGCCCGTCACCCAGGAACTGGCGGCCCCCGCCGTGCCGGCCAACACGGCGCTGTTCCTTGACGGCGTGGACGATTACCTCGTCACGCCCGACCTGTCGGGCTACATCACCAACGAATCAGTGACGCTGGAAATCTGGTTCAAGCCGACCACCGCCGCCGGCGTGCTCAACCACGGCGTCATCGTGAGCGAGCGCGGCTCCAGCTCGCTCGCGGGCTGGCGCTCCACCTCCATCGAACTGCTCGCCAGCGGCCAGGTGAAGGCCCGCGTCTGGAACCTCTCGGCGATCAACCTCGGTTCCGTCCTGACCAACGAATGGAACCACGCGGTGCTGATCTACAACGCGACGACGCAGCGCCTCAGCGGCTACCTGAACGGCGTCAGCTCGACGACCTTGTCCGGCGGCACCGCCACCGGCGACCGGCGCACCCCCGTGGAGGACGGTTATCCGGGCATCTTCTACGACGTGGGCGCGAGCAATCCGCAGAACCTCGGCAGCGGCGCGTTCTTCAAGGGCTACGTGGCGGAATTCCGCGTGTGGTCCAAGGCCCGCAGCGCGCAGTCCATCGTGGGCAGCCATCTGGGCCAGAGCCTCGCCAACGAGGCGGGCCTGGTGGCGTGGTACAAGCTGGATGAAGCCGCGGGCACGATAGCCGCCACCACCGCTGATGCTTCCGGCAACGCGCGCCACGCAACGCTCTCAAACTCGACCTCGACGATGTTCGTGGACGCCGACACGCTGATCACCGCGTCCGGCTCGTACGTCATCCCGCTGGAGGCGATGGATCCGGACGGCGACTCGCTGACGTGGGTGCTCAAGACGCCGCCGACCAACGGGAAGATCTACCACCACTTGGGCGGCGGCGTGAAGGGCGCCCAGATCACGGCCTTGACCACGCTCGGCATCAATCCCGGCACGGGAACGCTGGCCGATCCGGACAGCGTGGTGTATGAGCCGGTGGCTGGAACGTACACCGACACCCTCGTGTTCTATGTGCAGGACGCGAACGGGGTGGATTCGACCGACGGCACAGTGACGATCGATGTGGCGGGCGTGACGCGCCAGGCCGCCGGCTTTGCCCAGTCTGGCAGCAGCGGGACAGCGACCG
>DATLZF010000319.1:0-9931 GCA_035574135.1 Candidatus Methylomirabilota bacterium | reverse complement strand
TAGAAGCTATCCCAAAACCTCTTTCATAAGCAAGAGCGAGCAAGCGAGATGAAGAAAACCTTGGAAAGCCTGGGTGGACTTTTCCCAGCGGATGCAGAGTCGGCGGTAGTTTTGCAGCCAACTGATGGTTCGTTCCACCGTCCAGCGTCGTTTGTAGCGTCGCAGCGGCCGACCGTCTTGAGTCGGCGTGCGATTGGCACGATTGGGGGCAATCATCTCAATGCCTTGTTCCGCCAGCCGCGCATCCAGCTTGTCACTATCATAGGCTTTGTCGCCAATCATCCGCTCGGGCGGTTTCGAGCTGAGCATGAAACCGAAGAGTTCCTGGACCAGGCCGCTCTCGTGAGGGCTGGCGGAGCCGGTGTTGACCGCCAGGGGCAACCCCTTCGCATCGACGAGAATCATGATTTTAACGCCTTTGCCAGCCTTGGTGCAGCCGATGCCATCTCCACCGCCCTTGGCCTTGGCGAAGGTGCCGTCGACGAAGCATTCGTAGAGGCGAAAGCGCCCGTCTTCCTCGATCAAGGTGCCCATTGCGCGCATCAGTTCTTCGAAGACGCCCTTCTTGACCCAGTGCAGAAACCAGCGGTGAACGCTGCTTTTGCTGCCGTAAGTCTTCGGCAAGTCCTTCCATTTGGCTCCGTTGTCCAAGACCCAGAAAATCCCCGCCAAAGCCAGCCGCTTGTCGATCGGTGGTCGCCCGCCCTTTGGGCTGGGCTCGTGGTCGGGAACCAAGGCTTCAAGAACATCCAACTGCGCTTCGCTAAGTGTGAGCATTCTTCATTATAACTATCTTACATGGCTCAGTCGAGGTTTTGGGATAGCTTCTACGGGGAGCAGCCCATCTCAATGCAGGCCGAGTTCGTTATGGAACGTCCAATTGCAAAAGGTTGATACATTATGACAGACACTCAGCAAAGAGTTCTGCGCGCGTTTGAAATGAGCCATTCCCTCAAAGTTGACGGCGACGCTCGCGTTGAGAAGTGGGGCGTCCACGGAGTGCATGGCGATTCAAGCGACATCGCTGTGAGTTGCGAGTGGTCGGACGAAAACGGCTACGTTTGAGAATTGGATTTCACAGAGCAGTCGCTTGCCGAGGCCAAGATTCATGACAATCAGATTCGGATGATTGATTCGGAAGGGGTGGAATCCGTCATCACCGTATTTCAACTCGAACCAGTTTATATTTGACCGAGTTCACTCGAAATTTTTACGCGAGTTGAATTTGAAAAGTTTTGCCCAAGTTGAACCACGTTGCCGCCACGTGCCCATGCACATGATCGAGGAAAACATAGACTGGGTGGCACACGCGCCTCGCGTGTTCCGAGCGACGCCCTCGTCGGTCGGTTTTCCCGCCCGAGATGTGGTCAGCGGGGGCGCTGACCACGGCACGCGAGGGCGTGTGCGCTCCCCGTTCTACACGCTCGCCCCGTTAGCTAGCCGGCGTCATCTCACGGGGCGAGGGCGCTCACGACCGCTGAGGCAGCCGGTCAGGATGCCGTTCCAAAATCTTTGCGCCCGGCGTCGTTGCGGCGGAGCTTGCGGAGTCGCAACCACGACCACATCACCAGCGGCATCGGCGCGGCGATGATCGGCTGGGTGCGAGCCGCACGGGCCACCGGCTGCGCGATGCTCTGCTATGTCACGCCCAAGGAACACCTCGGCCTGCCGAACAAGAAAGACGTGAAAGACGGCGGTGCTTGCGCACGGCCACCGTTCGCCGGACGCCGCAAGGTGGCCGCCACGCAAGTGGCCCATCCCGGCGCGCAATACCGCGACAACGCGCTGAGCAAGGCGCGCTTTGAATTCCGCTGGGAAGATCAATTCAACCTCAGCCTCGATCCCGTTACCGCGCGCGAATTCCACGACGAGACGCTACCGCAGGAAGGCGCAAAGACCGCGCACTTCTGCTCCATGTGCGGGCCACACTTTTGCAGCATGAAGATAACAGAGGACGTGCGGAAATACGCAGCAGAGCAAGGCATCGCAGAGGAAGAGGCGTTGAAAAAAGGGATGGAAGAAAAGAGCCGTGAGTTCACCGAGAAGGGCAGCGAGCTTTACGCCAAGACGTAAAACCGAGTGCTTGCCGAGAAACGGCAAGCACTCGGCCAAACTTCACTCCGCAATCTCGCCCATCTTGCCGAGTTGGTAATCCTCAAACGCCTGCTGGATTTCGGCGCCGCTGTTCATCACGAACGGGCCGTGGCCAACGACCGGCTCGTCGAACGGCTCACCGTCCATCACGAGTAACGTCGCGTCCGTGCTCGCTTTGACGCTGATGCCGTCCCCAGCGCGGGCAAAGGTTGCGAGGTGGTCTTCACCGGCTGCTCGGTCGCCGTTCACGGTGACTTCGCCACTCCACACCAAAAACGTGGTGGTGTGGCCGTCGGGCAACGGAAGTTCCGCCGAGGTGCCAGCGCGGAGGCTCACATCCCACAGATTGATAGGTGTGAAGGTCCTTGCCGGGCCTTTCTTGCCACCCAATTCACCGGCGATTAGGCGCACAGTTCCGGCATCCTGCGGCAGCGGCCCGGTCGGAATCTGCGCCTTGAGCGAGGTCTGGTAGCCCGCGCCTTCGCGGCCTTGTCCTTCGCGCGCAGGTTCACCCAAAGCTGCACCATTTGCAACGCGCCGCCTTTGCGCGTGAAATCCCGTGAGTGGAATTCCCTTTACGCAGGTCCTGGTGCTCGGCTTCGAGCCAGCGGCGCAGGCGGTTCTTGAAGCGGGCGGCCAGCACTTTGGTCGGCAAGAAGAACTGCGGGGCGTTTGCCCCGTGAGAAGGGGCGTCGCCACGCCGTTGCGGACGTGTTTTGTCGGCAAGGGCGTTTGCCGAGGATGGCCAGGCTTGGGTTCTCTCACGGGGTGAACGCGTTTTCAGCGCGGGCCATTGGGGCTGAGTGAAACGAATTCACTCCCTTTTGCGGGCCTTCGGCTCACTCGTTATGCGATCGGGGTGCCCTGGCGGGCCCGCCAATTCCGGGCCGGCGCGTGCCCGTTCACCCCGGCAACCCTGCCATCCGCCCCAGGAAGCTGGATCGTGCAATGGGGTTGCAGCAAGCTATGGAGTTCAGCAACACTGACGGAGCCACCCGAGCAAATGAGATGATGAGCGACGAACCACCTCCAGCGACCGAAGGGAAGCGGCAGCGTTATGTGCGCGCGGTGGGCCCGCGGTTGCGAGTTCTCTTGTTGGCGATCTTCGTCCTGTTCGCCGTCCTGGGTGCGAACTCCGTTTATCTGTCCAGCATCACATTTCTGGAGTGGCTGAAGGGCGATCCCGATCAGACCTACCAGAACTGGTTTTACATGGTGATGTTCGGCACCCATTTGGTGCTGGGGTTGGTTCTGATTCTGCCGGTTGTCATCTTTGGCGCATTCCACATCAAGAACGCCCGGCATCGGCCGAATCGCCGGGCGGTCCGCGTCGGCTACGCGCTTTTCGCGGTGAGTCTGATCTTGTTGCTGACCGGCGTGGCCCTGATGCGCTTCGACTTCTTTAGCATCAAGAATCCGCGGTTGCGCAATCCGATTTACTGGGCGCACGTGGTCACGCCCCTGATCGCGGTTTGGCTCTATGTGCTGCACCGGCTGGCCGGCCCGCGCATCAAGTGGCAGGTGGGCTTGCGATGGGGGGCCGCAGCCGGGCTGGTGATTGTGGCGATGGTGATGGCCCACTCGATGCACCCGCGCAAGAACACCGTGGGATCGGCCGAAGGAGCGCGTTATTTCGAGCCGTCGGCAGCGCGAACGGCGAGCGGTAATTTTATCCCGGCGGGGACCCTGATGATGGATGAATACTGCCTGAAGTGCCACGCGGACGCCTACGCGGGATGGTTTCACAGTTCGCATCGCTTCAGTTCGTTCAACAACCCGGCTTACCTGTTCAGCGTGAACGAGACACGGCAGGTGGGTTTGGCGCGCGATGGCCACGTGCGCGCCTCGCGTTGGTGCGCGGGCTGCCATGATCCCGTGCCGTTCTTCAGCGGGGCGTTCGATGATCCGCAGTTCGACATCCGCAATCATCCGACGGCGCATGCAGGCATCACCTGCACGGCCTGCCATGCCATCACCCGTCTCGAAGGCGGGGCGGAGGGCCACATTGGCAACGGGAATTACACCATCGATGAGCCCATTCATTACCCTTTTGCCTACTCGTCGAACCGCGTGTTGCAATACATCAACAACCAGTTGGTGAAGGCCAAGCCGGAGTTTCACAAGAAGATGTTCCTGAAGCCGTTCATGAAGACGGAGGAGTTCTGCTCGGTGTGCCACAAGGTCGGACTGCCCTACGAGGTGACCAGATACAAGGAGTTTCTCCGCGGTCAGAATCACTATGACACCTTCCTCCTCAGCGGCGCGGGGCATGGCGCGAGGTCCTTCTACTATCCGCCCAAGGCCGAGGCCAACTGCAATGGCTGTCACATGCCGCTGATCGCGTCGGAGGATTTCGGCGCCAACTTTTTCAACCCGACGAATCCCTCGCAGCGCTACATCCACGACCACCTGTTTCCGTCCGCCAACACGGCGTTGCCGTGGTTGCGGGGAGAAACGAACATCGTGCGACGCCATGAGGAGTTCGGCACCAATTCCGTCCGGGTGGACATTTTTGGAGTGAAGGAGGGGGGAGTCATCGACGGCCGGCTGACGGCGCCGCTTCGCCCCGCGGTTCCGGCTCTCAAGCGTGGCCAACGCTACCTTCTCGAGGTGGTCCTCCGCACGCTGCGCCTGGCTCACCCCTTCTCCCAGGGCACGGTTGATTCGAACGAGATCTGGACCGACGTGGTCGCGCGGTCGGGCGGACGGATCGTGGGCCGCAGCGGAGGGCTCGGGCCACATAACGAGGTCGATCCCTGGGCGCACTTCATCAATGTTTACATGCTCGACCGTCACGGCAACCGCATTGACCGGCGCAATCCCCAGGACATTTTCACGCCTCTTTACAACAACCAGATTCCGCCCGGTGCCGGCTTCGTGGTGCATTACGCCTTCACGGTGCCCGAGGATCTCGACGCGCCGCTGGAGTTTGAAGTGAAGCTGAATTACCGAAAGTTCGACACGATCTACGTGAACTATTTCCTCGGTGCGAACTGGACCAACGGCATGCCGTTCCAGATCACCAACCACCTGCCCATCCGCGTCATCGCCCGCGACTCGATCACCTTCCCGATCGAGGGGCTTGACGTCGCCGTCGGGCCCCAGTCGTCCGCGGTGCCCGAGTGGCAGCGGTGGAACGATTACGGGATCGGACTCTTCCTCAAGGGCACCACGGGCAGTGAAAAGGGCGAATTGATCCAAGCAGCCGCGGCCTTTGAGCAGGTGGAGCGATTGGGCCGGGCCGACGGGCCGCTGAATCTGGCGCGCGTGTTCTTCAAAGAGGGGCGTTTGGAGGATGCCGTCGCCGCCCTCCAGCGGGCCAACGATGCCACCCGTTTCAATCCTCCCGCGCCGCGCTGGTCCATTGCGTGGTTCAACGGCTTGGTAAACAAGCAGAACGGCTATCTCGACAAGGCCATTGCCGAGTTCACCAGCATTCTGGAGGACCGCTACCCGGAATTGGACCAGCGGGGCTTCGACTTCAACCGCGACTACGAGGTGATCAATGAACTGGGCCAGACGCTGTTCGAGCGCGCCAAACTCGAGCGGGGCGAAAACAACCGGGCGCGCCGGGAGCAATTCCTCCGGCAGGCTGCCAAACGGTTCGAGCAAACCTTGAAGATCGATCCGGAGAATGTCACCGCTCATCACAACCTCGCCTTGATCCACGCCCAGCTCGGCGACTCGCAGAAGGCCGAGCACCATCGCCGATTGCACGAGCGGTATCGACCCGATGACAACGCCCGCGATCACGCAGTGGCGACCGCCCGACGCCGCGATCCGGCAGCGGACCACGCCGCCCAAGCCATCGTCATCTACGATCTGCAACGCCCCGATGCTCCGGGCCTGGCCCAAGAACGCCGCGACGCCGCCAGCGTCCCGACCTCACCCGGGGGCGGTTGAAACCTTCGAACACGGGACTTGACGAAGTGGCCACATGTGGCCACAATGAGGTCATGAGGAAAACTGGAAGGAAACACCCGCCTCCTACCACTGGTGCCATGATGCTGCGCGAAGCCGCCGTCGCGTTGGAGGAAAAACAGTGGGTGGTAAATGTTCGCGCCGCGAAGGATCAACTGTCGAGTCTGCTAGAACAAGCTGCCGCCGGAAATGAAGTCATCATCACCAGCGATGGGCAACCCAAAGCCAAGCTGGTGCCCGTGCGGGCCGCTCGGCCGGCATTTCGGGTGGATTGGGGGCTGCTGGAGTCCCTGCCGGCCGCTCCGGTTGGGCCGGCGGCTGAGGAATTGATCCGGGCGGATCGTGATGACCGCCCATGATGAAACCCACAACCCTGTTCCGGCCCGCCGACGACGTGCACGGCGGGCCGGAATGAACAAACAGGCACCGCGGCCCGGCAAAACCCCGTGTACCTCGATACTTGCATCATCGTGAAACTGTTCGCCAGGGAAGTGGACAGCGAGTTTTATGGCCTGTTGGTGGACGGTCAGCCCGCGTGCACGTCGGTGCTCGCCTACACCGAAGTCTGGTCAGCGCTATTGCAGAAGGAGCGTGGCGGCAGTTTTACCGAAACCCAACGTCAGCGAGCATGGAGCGCTTTCGACAGCAAGGTTCAGAACGACTCGCTGGAACTGCTGCCGTTGAGCCCGGCCATTCTCAAGCGCGCCAATCGCATTCTGGAGCGTTGCCATCCACGCGTCCCGCTCCGTTCGCTGGACGCCTTGCATCTGGCCAGTGCGGATCAATCCCAAGACTGGCCGCTCGTGACGAGCGACCGGCGGATGCGCGATGCGGCTGAACTTTTGGGTTTCCCGCTGGCCCCCCTACCGCCGATTTCCCACCCATGAGCACCACACCCTCCCGACCACCGGTGGAGGACCAGGAAGAGCTGGTCCACAGCGATGATACGATCATCGGCCGCGCCCTGCGCCGCTCCGTCCTCGCCTTGGTGGTGCTGACGGTAACCGCAGGTGCCGCCTATCTGGCGCTGCGGCCCGCGCCCAAGCCAAAAGAGCAAAAGGTGACGCCCATTGCCGCGCCGGTTTCAGCCCAACGTCCGGCTGTGGAGATCCCATCCGTCAGATTCACGGATGTAACCAAGGCCGCCGGGATCGATTTCGTCCATTTCAGCGGCGCCCGGGGCGAAAAGCTGCTGCCCGAAACGATGGGCAGCGGCGTGGCCTTTCTCGACTTCGATGGCGACGATGATCAGGATCTGCTCTTCGTCAGTGGCACACGCTGGCCCTGGGACGATCGGCCCGTCCCGGAGCGCCACTCGTCGTTGAGGCTGTATCGTAATGATGGCCAGGGACGCTTCGACGACGTGACGACGGGGTCCGGTCTCGACGTACACCTCTACGGCATGGGAGTGGCCGTGGGGGACTATGACAACGATGGCCGGCCAGACGTTTTCATCTCCACAGTGGAAGAGGATCGGCTGTTCCACAACGAAGGGGGGGGCAAGTTTGCCGACCGCACCCGCGAGGCCGGCCTGGCTGGCGCGACCAACGCTTGGGGCACCGCCTGCGCCTGGATCGATTTCGACAACGACGGCGATCTCGATCTATTCGTCGCCAACTACGTGCGCTGGTCGCGAGAAATCGATTTCGAGGTCGGTTACAAGCTCGTGGGCATCGGTCGGGCCTACGGCCAGCCCATGAACTTCGAGGGCACCTTCCCGTACTTGTACCGCAACGATGGCGGGACATTCACCGATGTGTCGGCCGACAGCGGCGTCCAGATCAAGAACCCGCACACCGGTGTCCCGGTGGCCAAGGCCCTGGGAGTCGCTCCCGTGGACCTGGATGGCGATGGATGGATCGACCTGGTGATCGCCAACGACACGGTGCAGAACTTCGTCTTCCACAACCAGCGCAACGGACGGTTCAAGGAGATTGGCGCCGAGTCGGGCATCGCGTTCGACGTAAACGGCAACACCCGCGGCGCCATGGGCATCGACGCCGCCCGTTATCGCAACGACGAGGCCCTGGGCATCGCCATCGCCAATTTCGCCAACGAGATGACCGCCCTCTATGTATCACAGCAGACACCACTCCTGTTCGTGGACGAGGCCATCCCGGAGGGCATCGGCCCGGCCAGCCGCCTGTTGTTGAAGTTCGGCCTCTTCTTCTTCGACTACGATCTGGACGGGCGCTTGGACGTGCTCACGGCCAACGGGCATCTCGAGGAGGAGATTTCCAAGATTCAGCAAAGCCAGACCTACGCGCAACCGGCGCAGTTGTTCTGGAATTGCGGGCCTGACGGTGGCGCCTGTTTTGTGAGCGTCCCCTCCGAGAAGGCGGGCGCCGATCTGTTTCGCCCCATCGTCGGGCGCGGTTCGGCTTTTGCGGATATTGACGGCGACGGCGATCTCGACGTGGTGCTGACACAGACCGGGGGCCCACCCTTGCTGCTGCGCAACGACCAGCAACTGGGCCACGCCTGGATCCGGCTGCGACTCGAGGGCCGAAAAGCCAACCGCTCCGCCATCGGCGCCTGGGTGCGCATCAAAAGGGGACGCGAAACCCTCAGCCGCCAGGTCATGCCCACGCGCAGCTACCTGTCGCAATCGGAATTGCCCGTTACCATCGGGCTCGGTCCCGCGGGCGCCGTCGATGAAGTGGAGATTCTCTGGCCGGGCGGGGCGGTGCAGAAGGTGGCGGGCGTCAAAGTCGGCACGCTTACCCGCATCGAACAGGCGCCGTAGCGCCCGCGACCTCGCCGTCTGGGGGCAAGGAGCCAATGCGCCGGAACGTCGCCACGCTTCCGGATTACGTCCTCCAACACTGCGCAGCCAGTCGCCGCACGTCGGCAACGTTGCCCACCGTGAACTGCACCGGCACGCCGGACGGCTGGCCGGCGGCGACCCCACCCCGTCCCCCTCACAGCAGGGACAGTTGTCGTGCCGCCTCCTCGTGCAGACCGCTGACCCCGAGGCCCAGCAGGCGCAGCGGCCGTTTCACCAACCGATCCCGGGCCAGCAGAAAGCAGCCGAGCCGGTAAATGTCCCGGGCTTCGGTCACGGGCTCCTCCAGTGTGATCTGGCGCGTCAGCGTGCGGAAGTCACCGTAGCGCACCTTGACCTGCACGGTGTGCGCCGCCAGCCGCCGGCGAGCCAGACGCCGGGCGATGTCATCCGCCTGCTCGCGCAGGCAAGCCCGGAGTTGCCCGCGATCCTCGGTGTCGTGCAGGAATGTCTCCTCGGCGCTGAGGCTTTTGATCTCATCACCCAGGTCGAGCGGACGGTCGTCCTCGCCGAAGGCAAACTGTTTCAGGCGCGGCCCGAACGACCCCACGAGCGCCTGCAAATCGCCGCGGTGATCCTGGAGGTCGCCCACGGTGGCGAGGCCGGCGCGGGCCAGGGTCTGCTCGGTGATGCGTCCGACGCCGGGGATGGCGCGCACCGGCAGGGGCCGCAGAAATTCGACGCGATCCCGGTCGGGAATCAAGGTGAGTCCGTCCGGCTTGCGGAAGTCGCTGGCGATCTTGGCCAGCAGCTTGTTGGAGGCGATGCCCACACTGGCGGTCAACCGTCGCTCGTTGCGAATCCGCTCCTTCAGCCCGCGGGCGACAGGCACCGCCGCGTAAAGCATCTCGTCGCCGATCAAGTCCGGATGCGAAGCCTGCAACAAACGGGTCAAATCGAGATAGGCCTCGTCGATGGAAACCCGTTCGACACTGACGCCGGGGAGGGAAAGGATGGCCATGATCTTCCGCGATTCGTCCCGGTAGTCGTGCATCCGCGGCCGCACGAAAATGGCGCCCGGGCATAGTCGGCCGGCGGTCGCGCTGGCCATGGCCGAACGGACACCGAATTTTCGCGCCTCGTAACTCGCCGCGCTCACCACTCCGCGCTGGTGAGGCGGGCTGCCCACGA
>DATLZF010000318.1:0-2546 GCA_035574135.1 Candidatus Methylomirabilota bacterium | reverse complement strand
ACCGTATACCGCGAGGATTCTTCGATCGCTCAAGACGCCACACGTGGCGCCGGTTCACCATGGCCTGGTTCCCCTCTTTGTTGGCAAGCGCCAACTCCGGCCATAACAGCCCAGCGGCGGTTGGCCGGGAAAGGGTCCCAGGAGCTTGTGATAAAACAAACAACAGAAGCGGCCTCGGGGCGCCCGACGGATGCCAATCAAAAGCTACCTCGCTTACCCGATTGCCGGCCAGCGTGACCAATTGGCTGAGGCGTTGGCCAACATTGACGGCTGCGAAGTTGTGCCGGCCGAGAATCACGACATTGTCGTGCTGGTGACCGACACGCCCGACGAGGCTTCCGAGCAACGCCTGGCCGAAGCTCTGAACGCCATCCCGAGCCTGCAATTCCTGGCTCTTGTCGCCGGTCTCCCCGACGACGAACTGCATCAAATCCAACCCGCGGAGACGAAACCGGAATGAATCGCCGTCAAATGCTTCGAAACCTCGCCGCAGCCTCGGCGGTCGCCGCTGCCGAAGCGATCTTTCCCGGCGTGCTGTTCAGCGCTGCGCGCGACACCACACCCGACGGCCTCGACTGGCGCAAAACTCCGTGCCGTTTCTGCGGCACCGGCTGCGGCTTGCTGGTGGGACTGAAAGGGGGCCGCGCCGTGGCCGTCAAAGGGGATCCCGCCAGTCCGGTGAACAAAGGCCTTGCCTGCGTCAAAGGTTACCACTCCATCCTTGCCCTTTATGGGGCCGACCGCCTCACCAGGGCCTACGTGCGCAAGAACGGAAAGCTCACGCCGGTGCCCATCCACGAGGCCCTCGACCTGGTGGCCCGCACCATGTCGGAAACCATCAAGCAGCATGGCAAGGACTCGGTCGCCATGTACGGTTCGGGCCAGTGGACCATCCCGGACGGCTATGTAGCCTCGAAGTTCATGAAAGGCGCCATCGGCACGAACAACCTGGAAGCCAACGCGCGCCTGTGCATGGCCAGCGCGGTCACCGGCTTCATGACCAGCTTCGGAATGGACGAGCCGATGGGCTGCTACGAGGACATCGACCACGCCGATGTCTTCGTCATCTGGGGGAACAACATGGCCGAGATGCACCCGGTTCTGTTCTCGCGCATGCTCGAGCGGCGGCTCCGCAACCCTCATGTCAAGATCATCGACCTGGCCACGCGCTGGACCCGCACTTCGATGGCGGCCGACAAAACGATGATCTTCAACCCGCAAACCGACCTGGCGCTGGCCAACGCCGTCTGCTACGAACTGATCCGCAATAACCAGATCAACCGCGTCTTCATCGAGCGCCACACCGCGTTCAAGGAAGGCAAAACGAAAATCGGCTACGGGCTCGAAGACAACTTCGCGTTCCAGGACGAGCCGAAGAGCCTCTCCTTCGACGAGTTCCGCAAGCGGCTCGAGGACTATACGCCCGAGAAAGTGGAGAAGCTCTCCGGCGTGCCGGCCGCCGACATACGCTACCTCGCCTCGCTTTACGGCAATCCGCGCAACAAGGTGGTCAGCTTCTGGTGCATGGGCATGAACCAGCACACGCGCGGCACCTGGATCAACAACCTCGTCTATAACATCCATCTGCTGACCGGAAAAATTTCCGAACCGGGCAACAGCCCCTTCTCGCTGACCGGCCAGCCCAGTGCCTGCGGAACGGTGCGCGAGGTCGGCACGCTGACCAAGCGGCTGCCCCACGGCGAGGTGACCAACGAGAAGGACCGCAAGATGGCGGCCGAGATCTGGGGTGTCCCGGTCGAGAACATTCCGGCGAAGCCGACCTACCACACGGTGGAGATGTTCCGCGCGCTCGACCGCGGCGACATCCGTTTCCTCTGGATTCAGGTCACCAACCCGATGGTGACGATGCCCAAGCTGCGGCGCTACCGCGACGGAGCGAAGAAGGACGGGCGTTTTATCGTCGTCTCGGACGTCTACCCCACGCCCACAACCGACATCGCCGATGTCATCCTGCCCTCGGCGATGTGGATCGAGCGGGAAGGGATGTTCGGCAACTCCGAGCGGCGCACCCAGCACTTCGAAAAGATGCTGGAGCCGCCGGGCGACTGTATGAGCGACGGCTGGCAGATCATCGAGGTCGCGCGCCGGATGGGCTACGAGAAGCTGTTCCCGTGGAAGAAGGAGACCCACATCCGCGAGATCTGGGAAGAGTACCGCCGCTTCCATCACGGTCCGGAACACGAAATGGCGCCGTACGAGGAACTGCGCGCGCGGCCGGGCGTGCAGTGGCCCTTTGTCGACGGCAAGGAGACCAAGTGGCGCTACAACGCCCGATACGACCCTGCGGCGAAGGCCGGCGCCTTCGATTTTTACGGCAAGCCCGATCACCGCGCCTGGATCTGGTTCCGCCCCTATGAAGCGCCGCCCGAAGTCCCGGACAAGGAGTACCCGTTCTGGCTGAACACGGGGCGCGTGGTCGAGCACTGGCACACCGGATCGATGACGCGCCGCATTCCGGTGCTGCACCAGGCGGTACCGCACGCCTACGTCGAACTGCACCCGGAGGACGCCAAACGGCTCGGTAT
>DATLZF010000317.1:0-3057 GCA_035574135.1 Candidatus Methylomirabilota bacterium | reverse complement strand
CAGCCGTCGCTGCGCGGACGCCTCCCGGGCCTACGAGTTCTTCCAGGTCATCGACAAGCTCGAACGGGAGAAGGAGGACGTGAGCGCGGGCAAGTTGCAGGCTCTCGGCTTCTCTCTTGAGGCGGTGCGGCAGTTCATCGCCGCCGGCGAACCCACCCCCGAACTGGCCGCAATCCTCGGCAACCTCGGCTCACGGGGTCTGGGCGCCTTCGTCAAGGTGGACTACGGCGTCATCCGCGGTCTGGCCTACTACACCGGCCCGGTCTTCGAGGCATTCGACCGCCGCGGCGAATTCCGCGCCATTGCCGGCGGCGGCCGCTACGACAACCTCGTCAAGCTGATCAGCGGCGGAAAGGTCGATCTGCCCGCCCTCGGCTTTGGCATGGGCGACGTGGTGCTGCTGGAACTGCTCAAGGCGCGCAACCTCCTGCCCAAATTCGGCGCCGGCGTGGACGTGGTGGTGCTCGTCGAAGACGAGTCTTTGCGGGCGGACTCATTGCAGTTGATCCAGGAACTGCGCACCGCCGGGTGCGCCGTCGATTATTCGCTGACGGCCGCCAAGCCGGACAAACAGTTCAAGCGTGCTCTGGAGCTGGGGGCCGTCTTCACCGCCCGCCTCCAGCGCGCGGCCGACGGTCGCCTCATCGTCCGCACCAAACACCTGCGCACACGCGAGGAGCGAGACGAGGACCCCGCCCGCGCCGCCGCCGTCCTGGCCGCTGCCGTGCGATCGAGCGATCCGGCCTGAGCCGCCGGCGGACTTTACCACCGCGGGTGCTCGGGCAGGCAGGCGTCGAACTCCCTCACCAAGGCCGCCTCATACTCACCCGCGTAGGCCCCGGCAAAGAACCGGTCCAGCGCCTCATTGAAAAACCGTTCCCACGATTTCTCCTCGTTGCCCGGATTGATCGGGTAAAACAGGGCGTTGTTCGCCTTGGCCGCCTTGAAATCCCCGGGGGCGTCACCCACCATGAGAATCCTGTCCGGTGCGTACTTGTCCCGCGCGGCGAACTTCAGGTGCTCCGTCTTGGTGCCCATTTCCTGGCCGGCAATGATCTTCACGAAACCATCGATGCCGTGCTCGGCCCATTCCCGTTGCAGCGCCTCAACCGGCGTCTGCGAAATGCACATGGCGTCGGCCCGCTGGTTGAGCTTCGCCAGCGATTCGCGCACGAGCGGAAATGGCGGCACCCCGTGCACGATGTCTTCAACCGCGCGGTTGACGGCGTCGCTCCAGACCTTGATCTGAGCCAGGCCCTGGTTGCCGCGAGCCACCTCGGCATTGAGGGTGGCGTTGCCCAGCTTCGTCTCGCGCTTGATCCATTCCTCCAGCGCCGCGATCTCGGGCATCTTGACCCCGCGCGCCTGCACCTGCGATCGGGCGCCCAGGAGTTTCACCGCCTTGGCCAGCGCAGGAAAGCGGTTCGCGCCACGGTCCTTGGAGTAAAGGTTGACGAACTCCCACACCTCGCGCGCGTACTTGCTGACCGCCTGAAGGTGGAAATGCTTGATGAACATCGGCGCAAAGCACTCCTTGTGCTTGATCTCCATGCTGTCGAAAATGCAGCCATCGGAGTCGATGCCGATGAAAAACTCGCGGGTGGGTTTGAAGTCGCGCAGAACCTGGGCCGGATCGCTCATGATGAAACTCGTTCGTTGATGTCAGTGGCCAAAAAGCCGGGGCGGAGTGTCAGGGCAAACCCCGGCACACGTCAAGGCCGCCCCGGGCGCGGACGATCAAACCCCGCCGTTGGGCGTCGATAGCCCCATCGGCCGCTTCAGCGGGCGCCCGACCGCGCCATACGCCGGGTGGGAGGCCCGTGCCCGCGGAATGCCATTGAGGCCGCCTCTCACTCCCACCCCACCCACCCGTCCCACTGGCCCGCCTCGGTGCGGGACGGGGCCGGCTCGACCCATCGTATCAGCCTTGCCTCCCCCCTCCGTTCCGCATACGACAAGGCCATGCGTTCCGCCACATTTACGGTGAACCTGTCCACTGGCATCCTCCCGGTTTGACAAACCCTTGTCCCTTTATGCCACGCCCAAAAAAGACCCGCCCCGCTGCACCCGGCGCGGGCGATGCCGTCGCCTCGATCAAGTACCCGGCCAAGCGGAAGAACATTCCCCCTGCCGGCCTCGAAGCCCAGGGCGTGCTCCAGGATGCGCCGCGCCTCCGCTACGAATACAATCCCCACCTGCCGCCCGTGCTCCGGAGCGCGGGCGTCCCGGCCGCGACCGAACAACAACAACGCGGGCAGGATGCCCGCGCTCCTTTGGACGCCGCCACCACCGACCAGCTCCCGGAACTGCTCGCCACCGCCCGCCAGCGCGCGCTGACGGAGGACGAGGCGCGCCTCCTCGCCGACGCCCTGCGCCGCCACGAGCCGTGGCTGGAGTGGAGCGGCAAACGCGAGAAGCCGTGGTTCGAGGTCGAGCCGGTGGCCCTGCACATGCACGAGCGCGTCTCCACCCAGGCCATCCTGCGCGTGCTCGCCCGCCAGGATGTCGAGCGCGATCTCTTTGCCGATCCCCAGCACGATTATGCCCGGGCCGTGCAGTTCTATCAGCACGATGTGGACTGGGCGAACCGCATGATCCTCGGCGACTCGCTCCAGGTCATGGCCAGCCTCGCCCGGCGCGAAGACCTCGCGGGCAAGGTGCAGATGATCTACCTCGACCCGCCCTACGGCATCAAATTCGCCTCGAACTTCCAGCCGCTCGTCGGCCAGCGCAGCGTCTCCGACCGCCCCCAGGATCTCACCCGCGAGCCGGAGGTCGTCAAGGCCTACCGCGACACCTGGACGCTCGGCATCCACTCCTACCTCGCCTACCTGCGCGACCGCCTGCAAATGGCCCGCGAACTCCTCGCCGACACCGGCAGCATCTTCGTCCAAATCAACGATGAAAATCTGCACCGCGTGCGGTGCGTGATGGATGAGGTGTTTGGGGCAGAGAATTTCGTCAGCCTCATAACTGTCGCCAAAACTGCAGGAGCAACATCAACAGGGCTGGCGAGCGTAGCAGACTATCTGATTTGGTATTGCAGGGAGATTTCCA
>DATLZF010000316.1:0-5355 GCA_035574135.1 Candidatus Methylomirabilota bacterium | reverse complement strand
TTCGAAGTAGTTCTCGTAGTTGCCCGAGGTCGAGATCGCTGCCTCCCGCAAGCGCACGGACGTGCGCCGGCCTTGTTTGCCGGGATCCTCCAATTGCACAAGCCAACCGGCCTGGCCGGGAGCGTCGCCGATGGCGCGCAGGTCGCCGCCCGCGCGCACGAGGGCGTTGGTCACGCCGAGCGACTTGAGCTTCTCGATGGCGCAATCGACGGCGAAGCCCTTGGCGATGCCACCCAGGTCCAGGCTCATACCGCGTCGCCGGAAATGAACGGTGCGGGTGGCGGCATCAAGGGATAACAGCCGAAAGCTGACGCGCGGCAGGGTTTGCCGGAGTTCCTCGGCCGAGGGCAGCCGGTGTTCCTTCCAGAGAAACCCCCACAGGTCCGTCAGCGGCCAGATGGTGACATCGAAGCTCCCGTCCGTAGCGACGGCGATTTCTTGTGCGCGGGCGATCAGCCGGAACAATTCCTCCGACACCACGACCGGTTCATGGGCGGCCCGCGCGTTCAGGCGGGACAACTCGGAATCGGGCCGATGGACGCTCATCACCGCATCCACCCGTTCGATCTCCGCCAACGCGTCCGTGATGGCGGCGTTGAGTCGCAGCCGATCCGTGCCGGCCACCGCGATCACGACGAAGGTGCCCAGCAGCGGCCGGCTGCGGGTGACCAGGTGGCGGATTTCGGCGGCGGCGCCGGTGATGCCGGGGGCCGGTGGCGCGTCACGGCCTCCGGGCGGGGGCGTTTGGCAGGCCACCAGGGCCCCACAAACGAGGACGCACCACCAGGTCGTAAGTGGCAAGCACGCGTTTGATGCCCTCGCTGACGTTGCGGCAGGAGATGGTGGCGCCGCTGATGTTGCGGATGTCTCCATTGAGCTTCAAGGGTGAGGCCGGAGTCTTGCCGCGAAACTGGCTTCGCCATTGGCTGCCGCGGATCTCGCCGCCGTAACTCTCGCGGTATTCCAGGATCTCGACCTGCCGCACCGTGCCGTTGGTTTCAATGGCCACGGCGTAGTCGATCAATTCATGTTTGCCCAGCACGTAATCGAGGACGAGGACGCCGACCACGTTGGTGCCGCTGCGGGCGAGCCAGATGCGGTTGCCCTTGTTGAGCACCTTCACACCCGAACGTTGCTCGATGGCTTTCGCCTCTCCCGGACCGAAACGGACCACCTGCGCCTCGAAGCTCTGGGCCTCGGGGAAGCACAACCGGCGCGCCTCGTCGATGGTGAGGAACCGCTCGGCCGATGCCGGGCGGCTGAACAGCAGCAGCGCCGCGGTGAGAACGGCGAGTGAGAAGGCTCGTTCCACGAAGGCCCCCGCTCAGAACACCACCCCAACACCCATCTGGAAGTAGTCCTGATTGGCGGCCGAGGTTTCCACCGCGCGACCGCCGTTGAGATTGCGGCGCCAGTCGCCCTTGACGACGAAGTTGGGGCTCAGGAACCACGCCAGCCCGGCGGTCAGAAACTCCTTGTTCGTGGCGCCGGTATCGAGACGGCTGCTGGTGGGCGCCAAGCCGGCCTGGGTGACGATCTCGGTGTAACGGATGAACGGTACCAGATCCATCTTTGCACCCCGGCCCTGGCGCCACGACTCGGGCGTGTGTTGCCACAGGTGATAGGCCGCCTCGACGTACCAGCCGTACATGTGATCGCCCACGTCGTCCGAAGTCGCGGCGTTGTTGTTTGCGATCAGGTTTTGAGGGTCGTTGATGAACCAGTAGGCAAACTCGCCCCGTAGTTCCAGGCCCGTGCGAGGCACGCGGTAGGCCGCCTCGACATCGACGAGGATCAGCACCGATTCACCCTCGTTGAAGCCGCGGACTTTCGTCGCGTAAGCCGAGGTGCTGGCGTCCAGGCCGGGCACCCCGTGGTAATGAATCCGCCCGGTGTAGGCCAGGTTCTCCTCATCGGCCTGTCGATAGCGTGGGCGCGCGGCGCGCATGCCGTTGCCCGCAGTAATGCCCGGGGCGGTTGAGCCGCTGATGAAGTCCTCCAATCCCGTGGACACCATGACCTGATAATCGAGGGTTTCGGTGATTTGCCCGAAGGCACCCATGCTCGGTTCGAACCAGGTGCTCGGGATGATCTCCCGGTAGAGCTCCGGCCGTTCGGTCGAGTAGAAGACCGTCGGCTCATGATACTTGTTGATCCGGCCGACGGGCACCAGGTCGATGCCCAAGGAGCGGATGTTGAAGTGGGGGTTGAGCAGAATATCCACGTAGAACTGCTCGATCTCGATCTCGCCATCGAAGCGGCTCCGGCTGCTGCCGCTGCCCGTGGTGCCCGCCACCTCATCGAGGCCGCCGTGTTCGAACTCCAGCTCGGAATTGAAAACCAACCAGTCGGCCAGTTGATAACTGGGCGTCAGCACGAAGCGATGGGGATCAAAGGTGTCGTTGCCCGCCTCGGGGAAGCGATACTTGGCCTCGCCGTAGAAGCCGATGGTCAGTCCCTTCTGCTTGAGGAAATCCTCGCCGAGGAGGGCTTTGGCATCCTCCGCACTGACCGGCCCCTCCTTCAGCCGTTCGACCTCTTCGGTGAGGGCCTGGATCTGCTTTTGGAGGGTCTCGATCACCGAAGCATCAACGTCCGCGGCCAAGGCGGAGAGGGACGGGAACGCCGCCGCAGCCAACGTGGCGGTCTGAACGGAGAGCCGAAGAAAGCAACGCATAGTCATACTGAGAACAAGTCTCAAGACGGGGATGGAATTGAGAACAAGTCTCAAGTGCAAGAGAAATCTCATAGTTTTTTCAGCCATCTCCGGGCTCCCATCCAATGGACGGCCAGCACCACGGGCAGCGCCAGCCCCAAGACTCGGTGCGTCCACACCAGCGCTTCTCTCAGCCACTGCGCTCCGGCGTAGGCCAGCGCCATGCCGGACACGACCAAGCCGGCAAACGTTGCCACCATGCCGACGCCGGACCAGCGATTGGCCCGCATTTTCCAGCCGAGCCGGATGTGGATGCTGGTGAGATAGCCAAGGAAGCCGCAGAGGAAAGGGTTGAGCGCGCCGTGCAACAACACCCACGGCCGCGCCTCGATGCGCCACGTGTTGTCCACGCCGTCGAAGCGGGCGTTGACGATCTGTGCGCCCCAGATGACCAGGCCGGAAATGAAACTCAGCGCCAGCAGACTCAGGCCGGTCGCCAAGGCCCACCAGGGAATCCGCGAAGGCCGAGCCGCCGCAACCGGAGCATCCACTAGCATCCCTTCTTCTTGCAGGCGCCCAGCCGCTTCAACTCGTCGCACGAGCCGGTGATCTGCAACCGCTGCGTTTTCACCGAAAACCCGAGCTTCTGCGTGATCTCCGACTCGAGCCGGTCCAGTTGATCGCTCTCGAACTCGACGATCTTGTCGCAATCGTTGCAGATGATGTGGCTGTGGTGGGGATGATCGGCGTAGTTCGGATCGTAGTACTTGTGATCCTTGCCGAAATCCATCTCGCGCACCAGACCACTCTCGGTCAGCAGGGGCAGTGTGCGATAGACCGTGGCGCGGGAAACCGATCTGTCCCGTTGACGGGCCCACTCCAGGAGTTGTTCGGCGGTGAAATGCTCGTCGGTGGCGAACACCGAATCGATGATCGCCTGGCGCTGCGAAGTAAGCCGCAGGTGCCGGGACTCCAAGAACTCCAGGAAGCGGGCTTTGGCTCCGGCTTTGCCGTCGGCAGGCATGACGCAAACTGTATTTTCCCGCCCCCCTGAGTTCAAGGCGCAAAGTTCCATTGCCTGTCCGCAGCGGCCTGCCTTTACTCGGTGGAACCGCTGACGCGGCGGTGATGACTTTGAAGATCGAACTGCTCAACACCGGGGCCGAACTGATGCTCGGCCGCGTGCTCAACACGCATCAGCAATGGATCTGCCGCCAGTTGGCGGATCGGGGTTACGTGGTGGACCGGCAGGTGGCCGTGGACGACGCCGGGCCATCCATCTGCGACGCCCTCCGGGAGGCGCTGGGCCGGGCTGACCTGGTGATCACCACGGGCGGGCTCGGCCCCACCAGCGACGATCGCACGCGGGATTTGGTCGCGAAAGAACTGAAGCGTCCGCTGCGCGAGGACCCCCAGGTGCTCGACCACATCCAGCGGATGTTCGCCCTTCGGCGTCGTCCGATGCCCGCCAGCACCCGGGTGCAGGCGCTCGTACCCGAGGGCGCCACCGTGCTGATGAACGCTCGTGGCACGGCGCCCGGCCTGGTGCTTGAGACGCCGCCACGGCCCGGCCAGACCCGGCCGGGGCTGCTCGTCATGCTGCCGGGGCCGCCGCGGGAACTGCGCCCCATGATGATCGAGCAGGCGCTGCCCCTGATAGAAAAGCACTTCCCTGTTGAGGCTCCATTTGTTTGCCGCACGCTGCGCACCACCGGTCTGGGCGAATCGGCTCTCGAAGAGAAGATCGCCCCGGCCCTGCGGCCGGTGCTCGAGCGGGGTGTCGAGGTCGGTTACTGCGCCCGGACCGGTGAGGTGGACGTGCGATTTGTGGCACGCGGGGCGAGGGCGCGTGAGCTCGTGGCTGAGGCGGAGCAGGTCAGCCGTGCGTTGCTGGAGGAATTCATCTACGGGACCGACGATGAAGTGCTGGAGCAGGTGATCGTGCGCCAGTTGACCGAACGCCGACAAACGTTGGCCTTGGCGGAATCCTGCACGGGCGGATTTATTGCCCACCGGATCACCAACGTGCCCGGAGCTTCCGCTGTGTTCCTGGCCGGCCTCGTCACCTACGGTAACGCCGCCAAGGAACGGTTTCTCGGGGTAAAGCCCGAGACACTGGCAGCGCACGGTGCCGTGAGCGAAGCCGTCGCCGGGGAAATGGCCGAGGGGGCCCGGCGGGTCACTGGCGCCGACTACGCCCTGGCGGCGACGGGCATTGCCGGGCCTACGGGCGGCAGCGAAGCCAAGCCGGTGGGCACCGTGTTCCTGGCGTTGGCTTCAACGGCGGGCACCGTGGTCCAGCGGCGGGCCAACCGCTTCGAGCGCGAGACCTTCAAATACGTGACGGCGCAGCAGGCGCTGGACATGTTGCGGCGGGAATTGGTCAAACCGCCGCCCGCTTGACCTCGAAGTGCGCCGGTGGTCAGATGCGCCCGATGCCCGAGCCTTTTCGCCTGACCCGGATTCCATCGCTCAAGACGGTGGCGGATTTCCGCCGTCACGTGCAATCCCTCGGGATTGATCTGCCGTGCGAGGACGCCATCGTGGCCGGGCCGGAATCGCCCCTGCGTCAGCCGGTCTCCGGCGTGCGCATCAACGGCAAAACCATCGGCAACCGCTGGGCCGTGCACCCGATGGAAGGGTGGGATGCCACGCCGACGGGAGGTGTGACGCCCGAGGTGCGGCGACGCTGGCAACGC
>DATLZF010000315.1:0-5496 GCA_035574135.1 Candidatus Methylomirabilota bacterium | reverse complement strand
GGGGATATCCACCGCCGCAATGTCGGTGACGTGATGAGCCGGTAGAACACTTCCGGTCGCCGATTGACGCGGGCGGAGCGACGATTTCCCTGGCACTCCCGTTACGGCGGTTGCAGCCACGCGGTCGGGATGTCACCTCGTCGGCCGAGGTCACAAGAGCTGCGAGTGTGACGCTTTGGAGGGGCAGAGCGGCTGCTTGGTGGGGGGCTGGCTTGGGGCGGGAGATCGCGGCTGGGGTGAAATCTTCACGCACAATGCGTCAGGGCGACGCGCGCCCGTCGGGTCAAGCAGGGCCGCGCCGTCACGGCCCGGGCTCTCCAGTCGGTCGATGGTTTGGGTCAAGGACGCTGAGAGATCACGGGTTAGCCCTGCTTGGTTGCGGCCCGGAGAGGGGGTGACGGGGAGGAATTGTTCGCCGCCCATTCACCGGGAGGCACTGCCGAAAGTTTCTTCGGCTGCTCGGACCACCACCTGCTAGGAAGGATGCATACGCATCGAGTTCAGCCCGCGGGCATAGTGCTCTGGATCACACCGCCCGGCGGGCTGTTGCCACTCGGAGGCGGTCGGTTTTGCGGAAGATGGAGTGGGGAAAGAGCGGAAGTGCGGATCAGGTGACGCCATGAGGCGTGGAGATGACGAGTTGCCGGATTTTGAGTTTGACCGCAACGGAGAGGCGTATTACCACCACAGCCCTCCGCGACGATCTCGCCAGCACGAGTCGCTTTATTGCTGCTGCAATTGCGCGGTTTGGTTTCCGGTGACAGCGAATGCTTAACTCAAAGTCATTTCTGGCCGTCGATTTTGGCGCGCTCAACATCAAGCTCGCGGAGTTTGAGTTGACGGAGGACGGTGGGCTGCGGCTCAAGCAGTATGGCTTTCGCTCGCTTGGCCCGGAGGGCATGCAGGAGAATCTCCGGGAGGCGGCGATGTTGCGCGAACTGCGCGCGCTGCTCGCTGAACGGTCCATCAAGGCCTCCAGAGCCAACGTGTGCGCGCCGGGGTTCCATACCTTTTCGAAGTTCGTCAAGCTGCCCCCCGTTGACACCTCGAAGGTCACCCAGATCATTCAGTACGAGGCCCAGCAGAACGTGCCGTTTCCGCTCGCGGAGGTCGTGTGGGATTATCAAATCCTGGGCGCGGCGCCGTCCGGCGAACTGGAGGTGCTGCTGGTGGCGATCAAGTCCGACGTGGTCGAGGGCCTGTCCCGCACCACGGAGAATGCAGGCCTGCGGCTGCAACTGGTCGATGTTTCGCCGGCGGCGCTGTGCAACGCCTTTCGCTACAACTATGGCGACGTGGAAGGGTGCAGCATGCTGCTGGACATCGGCGCCAAGACGAGCAACCTGCTCTTCTTCGACAAGGGCAGCGTCTTCGCCCGCGGCATCAACATCGGCGCCAACGCCATCACGCAGGATTTTGCCAAAGAGTCGAAGCTGGCCTTCCAGGAAGCCGAGCAGTTGAAGATCAACGAGGGCTTCGTCAGCCTGGGGGGGGCTTACGAGGAGCCGGACAATCCCAACCAGGCCGCCATCTCGAAGATTGCGCGCCAGGTGTTGACCCGGCTGCACATTCAGGTCAACCAGACGGTGCAGCACTACCGTCAGCAGCAGGGCGGCGCGGCGCCGGAGCGGCTGTATTTGTCCGGCGGCGCCTCCATCATGCCCTACACCTCCCAGTTCTTCTCGGAGAAGCTGGGTCTGCCGGTGGAGTATTTCAATCCGTTCCGCAACGTCCAGTTGGACCCCGCGTTGCCGATCGAAGATCTGGCCAAGGTGGCGCATTCGATGGGTGAGGTGGTGGGCTTGGGGCTGCGCAACCTGGCGCATTGCCCGGTGGAACTGAACCTGATGCCCAAGAGCACCCTCCGGCGTCAGGAACTGAACCAGAAGAAGCCCTACTTCGCCGCGGCCCTGTTTTGTCTGATCCTGATCGTGTTCGCCTTCGGCTGGTTCTACTCCAAGACGGTGGCGGAAAAGGAGCGCGCGCTGGCCGATTTGCGGGAGCGGGTGGCGCCGTTGGAGGCGAGCCAGAACGATCTGCAGGCGGCCGACCGGGAGTTGAAGGGCGTGGAACTGCAACTCGGAGTCTTTGAGAACTGGATCGAGGACCGGTTTTACTGGGGAGCAGTGTTTTCCAAGCTGCGCGAGATCCTCCTTGCGGTGGAAAACAAGAAGGACGTGGAGTTTGGCGTTCCCACGGGCGTTTGGATCGAGCGGCTCCAGCCGGCCCGGCTGGAAGAGGCGGCGGCCAGTCCCGGGGCCGGTGTGGCTCCGCCGGTCGCTCCTGCTCCGCCGGCCGGGGCGCGTCCGACGCGCCGGGCCGCGCGCGGTCTGCCCGGGCAGCCCAGTCTGATCTCGGACATTTCGGCCGTCACGCTGGGTTTTCGCATGGTCAACGCGAAGCTGTTTTCCCAGCAGCCCACCGCCAACACCATCATGATCGGCACGTTGCTGGAGGAGTTGCGCGGCGCGACCAACTATTTCGTTGCTGAGGGCACCGCATTGAAGGGCAATCAGACCGGCTCCGACACGGACTTGACCATCGGCTTCGAGATCGTGGTGAAGTTAAAGTATCCGCTGGAGTGATTATGCTGTGGATCAAGCGCAATCTTTTCCTGGCGGTGGGCGGTTTGGTGGCGCTGCTTCTCCTCGGTTCCGGCGGGTACTATCTCCTCAGCAACTATAGCCGCAGCAGGGCGCTGGATGCGGAGTTGGGGGTGACCCGGGACCAGTTCGCCAATTATTACACCCAAGCGCCGTTTCCCCATCAAACCAACGTGGACGCGGCCCGACGCGAGGCCGGCCGCGTGCGGGAGGCGATCACCAATGCGCGGAACTATTTCACGCCGATTCCGTTCACCAACGTCACCCAGTTGGAGTTCAAGAAGCTGCTGGATTCGACCATTGCGGGCCTGCACGCTCTGGCGGCGCAGAACAACGTGCGAGTGACGAACGCCCAGGGCAAGCCGCACAATTTTTCCTTCGACGCGGAGAAGATCGCGCTGAGCTTTCCCTCGGCTGCTTTCCCGGCTTTGCCCCAGCAACTGGCGGAAGTGCGGACCATTTGTTCGATCATTATCACTTCGAAAGTGTCCGAACTGGTGGGCGTCCGCCGCTGGCGGGTGCCCGGCTATTCCGACCAGGGCGCGGGCACCGACTACCACGACTCGAAGCCGGGCACCAACGAGATTGTGGGAGCCTCCATCATCCCCTACGAAGTGAAGTTCATCTGCTTCAGCCAAGAGTTGGCGTCCGTGTTGGAGAACCTCACTCGCTCGCGGCACGGGTTCAATGTGAAACCCCAGTCCATCGAGCCCGTGGGGTCCCTGGCGGCTGGGGCCACGACCGCGCCGGGGCTGGTACCTGCGACGCCGGTGCCGCCGCGCCGGTCGGTGCCTGGATCCCCGCGAGGGGGAGCCACGCAGCGGGATCCCTTCGTCACCGCCATCGATGAGCAGCGTTCGGTCGTGACCCTTTTGATTGAAGTCATCCGTCTGTCGCCCTGACCATGGAGCAACTGCGCAAACTCGGTCCGATCTGCCGCCAGCATTACGAAAAAATCATCCTGGTGGTGGCGTTGCTGTTGCTGGCGGGGGCGGTGATCTTCCTGTCGAGCGCCAGCCGGGCCGAAGCGGACAAGTTGCGGGAGCAAACGGAGGTGGTGACTCGCAAATCGGTTCAGGGTGTCAAGCCGGTCGATCTGACGCGTTACGAGCAACTGATGGCGCGGTTATCCAACCCGCCGCCGCTGATCCTCTCGGGGGATCACAGCCTGTTCAGCCCGGTGCGCTGGCAAACCAATTATTACGACGGCAAGCCCGTCCGCGTGCGGTCGGGCCAGGACGTGGGGCCGGACAAGCTGGTGGTGACGGCGGTGCGCCCCTTGGAACTGATTGTGGCGTTCGATCGCGCGACGGGCAGTGGCTATTATCTGCGGCTGACCAATCAGTCACTGGCGGTTGGAACGAGGGGCTACGTCGCCAATCCCTACCTGAACGTCAACCAAACCAATCGCTCCCATCCCGTCATCATTCGCGAAGTGACCGGTGCGGCGGACAAACCTGACAGCCTGACCATCGAATTCACCGACAGCGGCGAGAAGGCGACCCTGACGCCCGCCGCGCCCGTGCGCAAAGTGCTCGGCTACGAAGCCGACCTGTACTATCCGCTCGAGGACAAGAAATTTCCAAGCATCCGGGTGAACTCCACCATCCGTTTCGCCAACGACGATTACAAAGTAATTGCCATCAATCAGAACGAAGTAGTAATAACGGCCTCCAATGGCCGCCCGCACCGCAGACCGTTCGGTGCTGTACCCAAGCAATGATCGGCCGTTAAGACGAACTCAACAGAATCCATGATCAGAACAACTGCCTCGTCGCTTTGTTTTCTCCTGCTGCTTTCCGGCGGACCTCTCGCGTGGGCCCAACGCACGGCCACCGATGATGCGGTGGCGGAAAGCGCTCGCCGTGAGGCGTTCAAGATCGACTTGGGACGCAAACTCGCCGAAGCCGACGAGGCCCTCAAGAAAGGGGATTACGGATCCGCCGCCACGCTCTACGACGCCGCGGTGGAACTGGCTCGCAAGACCGGCACCGGCGTGGATGCCGAAAAGGAGCAGGCGTTGAAGGGGCTCACGCAGTCCCGGCTTTTCATTGCCGACCAATATCAGCGTGCCGGTGACTACGTGGCGGCGGGGGACCAGGTGGCCCGGTTGCTCAACGTGGATCCAGCCAATGCGGAAGGGCTCGCGTTCAAACGAAAGAACGACGAGTTGCTCCGCGCCCAGCAGGGGCGCGCCCCTGACGCGGCCACCCTGGCCAAGCTTCCGGCCATTCACACCAACCAGATCGCCGTCGGCACGCGCATTCAGAACGGCAAGCTGTTGTACGAGGCGGGCAAGTATGACGAGGCCGAAAAGGAACTCCGGCTGGCGTTGCAAATGGACCCCGGCAACAAGGCCGCTTCCTACTACCTGGACAAGGTGCAGGAGTCCTACCACACGCAGGAAAAAACCAAGCGGGACACCTGGAGCCGGGAGATGATCCTCGACGTGACGCGGGCTTGGAACCAGCCGGTGGGCAATCCCAATCTGCCCGTGCCCAACATCTACGCGCGGACCAACCTGGTTCACACCGGCAAGGGGCGCCAGGCCATTTACCTCAAACTCGAAAACATCCGTCTCGATGAAATCAATTACGACGGACTGCCGCTCTCCGAAGTCATCAGCGCCTTGGACAAGGATGTGAGGAAACGCGACCCGGAGAATGTTGGCGTCAACTTCATCATCCACTCGAATCCCGATTCCGTTGCGCCGCCGGCCCCGGCCGAGGCGGCTTTTCCTGGGGCCATTCCAGGAGGCCAGGCGCCGCCGCCGCCACCACCACCCGCGGAGGCGCCGGATATAGCGAGTTCCGCCATCAAGCTCGCGCTGCGCAAGGTGACGTTGGGCCAGGTGCTGGACGCGATCCAGAAAGTTTCGAGTCCGCCCGTCAAA
>DATLZF010000314.1:0-3289 GCA_035574135.1 Candidatus Methylomirabilota bacterium | reverse complement strand
CTCGTTCGTGCAATACACGCGGCCGTTGCCGGTGACCGTGAGTCAGATTCCGCTCCTGGTTGCGAGCACGCTTTCGCGGCTGACGGTGACCGCGTTGCCGGCGGGTTCCGATTCGGCCGCGGCCGAAGCCGAGACGAAGATCAGGGTGGAACGCCGCGCGGGCTTCAGCGGTGACGTCGATCTGGCCTTGGAAGGCGCTCCGCCCGGGGTCAAGACGGTGCTGGACCGTATTCCCGCGGGCGTGACCGAGACCGCGCTGAAGATCACCGCGTCCGAGAAGACGCCCGCCGGCACCAACACCCTGGTGGTGATCGGGAGCGGCCGGCACGGGGATCGCCACTTCACGTTCAGGTCCAGCCCCATCACGTTGATCGTCACTCCACCTGAGGAGGAGGCGCGGCCGTCCCTGGTTGCCACCAACGCGTCCGGCGCTGCCGTGGTGCCCGCCCGCCAGCCGTGATGTGGCCGGGAGGCGGGTGCGCGGCTTCCGGCGTGCGTCACGGGACGACCTCGAACGCGCCCCCCAAGTCGGTTACCGCTGAGGGCGGGTCTCAGGATTTGTCTTTTCCCCGAACGGCAGTTGCTTAACCTCTGCTGGCTGACACATGATCAAGCCGCTCCGGGACAACCTCAGAATCGTGGGTTACGTGGTCGCGGTCTGCTGCCTGGTGGGCTTCGGCCGCACGGTGTATTTGACCCTCACGGAGCCGGAGCCGGTTCCGGTTCCGGCTGCCTCGACCAACGCGCCGATGGCGACGGCGTCCGACACCAACATGGTGGCTGCCGCCGGTGTAGATGAGGAGGCCCCCCGACGCGCGCCACGCATGGGGCGCGTGATGACCTATGGCAGTCTGGCTTTTGCCTCGCTGGTGGGCCTGGGGTTGTTGGTAGCGCGCGATGTGTCCCGGTATGTGGCCAACCGGGTGGATGATTTTATCTTCAACGACGATCTCAAGGGCGTGCACGATCCCGAGTATGAGGAGGCGGAACGGGTCTGGGCCAACGGCCAGCATCTCGAAGCCATTCAGCTCATGCGCGATTACCTCAAGAGGCACCCGCGTGAGCAATACGTCGCGTTGCGGATCGCCGAAATTTACGAAACCAACCTGGGCAACTATCTGGCCGCCGCGCTGGAATACGAGGAGATCCTGAAGAAGAAACTGCCGCCGGAACGTTGGGGCTGGGCCGCCATCCATCTCGCCAACCTCTATTCCGGCAAATTGAACAAGCCTGAACAGGCCACGGCGCTCCTGCGGCGGATCGCCGACGAGTTCGGCCAGACGGCGGCGGCCAAGAAAGCCCGCGAACGCCTCGGCCTGCCGGAGCCACTCGCCACCCCGGTGGCCCCCGCAGCCGGGCTGGCGCCGGAACCCGCGCCCCCTTCGCCTCCGCCCGCGGGGAATCTTCCCCCCGGATTCCGCCCCAAGTAACCCGTTCGTCCCTCGCCCGGCACACGGGCGGCGCCGATGATGCCGCCGCGAGGGCAACGGACCGCGGCGGCGCTACCGGCCCGGTGGCAGCCCGCGCCCCGTCGGTCGCCCGACGATCTCGTCCCCTTTCGTGGTCGCGCCTTTCGATCGCGCGGACGGTGTCGTGTCCGCTTGCTCCCTCCGCCGGGCGCCGGCATGCTGACGGCCCATGACTGCGTATGAGCGGCTCGAAAGCGAACTGCGAACCCGTCCCCGGCACTGGCTGGTCACGGGCGCGGCCGGCTTCATCGGTTCGCATCTGATCGAAGCCCTCCTGCGGCTCGATCAGCGCGTGCGCGGGCTGGACAACTTCCTGACCGGGCGCGAGGAGAACCTCGAGCAGGTCCGGGCGCTGGTCTCGCCGGCCCAATGGAGCCGCTTGGAATTCATCCGCGCGGACATCCGGGATGCCGCCGCCTGTCGCGCCGCCGCGGCCGGGGTGGATCACATCCTGCATCAGGCCGCGCTCGGTTCGGTGCCGCAGTCCTTGGAAGACCCGGCCACCACCGACGCCATCAACGTCGGCGGCACCGTGAACATGCTCGTGGCCGCGCGGGACAACCGCGTGCGGTCCTTCGTCTATGCGTCGAGTTGTGCCATTTACGGCGATGATCCCGGTCTGCCCAAGCATGAGGAGGTGTTCGGTGCCGCGCTCTCTCCCTATGCCGTGAGCAAGCTGGCGGACGAGCTCTACGCCGGGGTCTTTCATCGCTGCTACGGCTTGGAGGCGGTCGGACTGCGTTACTTCAACGTCTATGGCCCGCGCCAGGATCCCAACGGCCCCTATGCCGCCGTCATTCCCAAGTGGATCGATGCGCTGATCGGCGGCGAGCCGGTGCGCATCAACGGGGACGGCGAGACGAGCCGGGACTTTTGTTACGTCGCCAACGTGGTGCAGGCGAATCTGCTCGCGGCCACGGCGTCGCCCGGCCCGGAGGGAGAGGCCCCGCGGGTGTACAACGTCGCCGTGGGCGAGCGAACGACCTTGAACCAGCTCTTTCAGTGCCTGCGCGATTTGCTCGCGCCGCGGTTTCCCGAGGTGGCATCCCGCCGGGCCGAGTATGGCGATTTCAGGCCCGGCGATGTTCGGCATTCCCTGGCCGACATCAGCCGCGCCCGGGAACGCCTCGGCTATCAGCCGACGCATCGTACGGCCGAGGGCCTTGCTCGCACGGTGGAGTGGCATCTGGCTCGGCGCGCCCGTTTGGCATCCCGCTAGACCCGCGGGCCCGGCGCCGCGGCATCAACAGATCGCTCCATTTGGTTTCAATGCCGTCGGGTGGGCCGCCGTCGAATCAAGGCAACTGGATCTGGACTGCGTGAAAGCCTGGATGCTCCTCTTCATCAGCTTGGCCGCCGTGGCACCAACGACGCGGGCCGGGGACGGCTCGGCGGTGGTCTATCAGATCGAAGTCGTGCGGGGGACCAGCAGTGACAGGCCTGAGGAACCCGGCTGGAAGCCGGTGGGCCCGGGTGTGGCCGAACGGCTCTCCCCGTTTCGTTGGAAGCACTACTGGGAGGTGCAGCGCCAGATTCTCACCGTCACCCCGGCCAAACCGGTGCGCGCCGTGCTGGTCCCGGACCGCGCCATCGAGCTCCGCCTGCTCACGCCGGACACGTCGGAGATCCGACTGTTTCGGAAGGGACGGCTCGTGCGCAAGTCCACCCAGCCGAGCGCGGCGAGGATTTCCATCATGGGGGGAGACCGGGAGGAGGGACAGTGCTGGTTCGTGGTGGTGCGGAACGTGACGCCGGCGCGTTGACCGGCACCGTTCAGTGCAGCATGGGCCGCGGATTCGGCTGGCGGATCAGCCTGGCAT
>DATLZF010000313.1:0-8429 GCA_035574135.1 Candidatus Methylomirabilota bacterium | reverse complement strand
AACGTCAAAGGAGCCGCCGCCGCGCTCGCCCGCGCCCTGCCCAAGGCGGGCATTCCCCAGCCCGTGGCCCGGGCCGGCTTGCGGGCCGCCCGCGAAGGCGGCCGTAACGAGCCGGACCTGGTGCTGGCCTTGTCCCGCGGCGCCGAGCTGGACCAGGGCGAAGTCAGCCTCACGGACGCCGAACTGAGACAAATGGTCGCCGACGTGCAGCGGAAGGGCGACCCGGCACGAGGCGAAGCCGTGTACCGGCGCAAGGAGCTTTCCTGCGTGGCCTGCCACGCCATCGGCGGCGCCGGCGGCAAGGTCGGGCCCGACCTAACCAGCATTGGCGCCAGCGCGCCGGTCGATTATCTCATCGAATCGGTCTGGTTCCCCAACCGCAAGATCAAGGAGGGCTACCACGCGCTCATGATCGAGACGAAGGACGGGCAGGAATTCTCCGGCACCCTCGTGCGCGAGACCGGCGAACAAGTCATCCTGCGCGACGCCACGGACAAGGAGATCGCCATCGCCAGGTCCAACCTCCAGGAGCGCCGCGTGAGCACGCTGTCGCTCATGCCCGCCGGGCTCATCGACGGCCTCACGCCCCAGGAGCGCATTGACCTGTTCCGGTTCCTCAGCGAACTCGGCAAGCCCGGCCCCTTCGATGCCAGCAAGGGCAACGTGGCCCGCGCCTGGAAACTGCGGCCCGGCCTCCATGTCGAGGATCAAAAGTCCGACGGCAGCCTGCCGTTCCGCGATCTTGCGGGGAGCGAGTGGATTCCGGCCATCGCCAATGTCGATGGCCGCGTACCGGCCGCGTTACTGCGCGAGGGCACCGTCGTGCAAAACCGCTTCGTCGGCGTCACCGGCCTCTACGCCGCCGCCCAACTCCAGACCGCGAGAGAGGGCACCATCAAGCTGTCCCTCAGCGGCGCGACGGAAGGCTCGCTGTGGATTGACGGCAAGCCGGTCGCCTTCGCCGGCAAGGTGTCGGCCGAACTTCCGGCGGGACTGCACACCGTTGTCCTGCGTCTCGACCCGAAAAAGCTGCCCGAGTTTCTCCGCCTGGAGTCGAGCGACGGCACCTTCGTCGTGCCATAGGGGAACCGGCCGCTCACGGAAACCCGCTTTCCTCTCTCGCCGCGCTGGCCCACCGCCCGGAACGCGACTCATCGCAAAATTCCTCGCCGCTGCGCGATGCGGTCCGCAAGCTGGCAGGGTGCATCTGGCGCATCTGCGGCTGCGGGATTTCCGCAACTACGCCCGGCTGGACGTGGACTTCACGCCCGGCTTCCACGTGCTCATGGGCGACAACGCCCAGGGTAAGACCAACATCCTCGAAGCGATTTACCTCATGGCCACGCTGCGCTCGTTCCGCGGCGTGGGGAGCGCGCAGATGATCCGGCACGGCCAAATCGGCTACTTCGTCGGCGGCGTCGTGACCGGCCCGGCCCGACACGAGATCAAAATGTATTGGTCGGCGCGCGAGCGGAAGCTGTCGCTGGACGGCCAGCCCGTGCGACGATTGAGCGATTATCTCGGCACGCTGCGCGCGGTCGTGTTCTGCACGGAGGATTTGCAACTCGTCAAGGGCACCGGCCGCACGCGGCGACGGTTTCTCGATCTGCTGCTGACGCAAACCTACCCGGGCTACCTCCCGCTGTTGCAGCGCTACGCACAGGCGCTGCGCGCGCGCAATGCCCTGCTCAAGCAGCGGACCGTGGACGAGGCGGCGTTGGAGGGTTTTTCGCGCGAGCTCGTCCGGTACGGCGAGGAGATCATCCGCCTCCGGCGCGAACTGACGCCGCGCCTGGCGCCGCTGGCCCGGCTCGCCTACCGGCGGATTGCCCGGGACGCGGAAGAACTGCGCCTCGAATACGCGCCGAGCGTCCAGCAGAGTTTTGCCGTGGAACTGGCCCAGTCGCGCTCCCGCGAGCGCACCCTCCGCACCACTCTCATCGGTCCGCACCGGGACGACCTGCGGCTGCTGCTCAACGACCAGCCCGCCGCCCAATACGGCAGCGAAGGCCAGAAGCGCTCGCTCGCCATCGCGCTGAAGATGGCGCAAGCGGAATACCTGTCGGGCCTGCACGGCTCGCCGCCGGTGCTGCTGATCGACGATGTGATGGGCGAGCTCGATGCCAAACGACGCAGCGGACTGCTCCCGCTGCTCGAACGCTCCCATCACGCGCACGGGCAGGTGTTCATGACCTGCACGGAGGAGAACTGGCCCCGCGAACTCGGCCGCGACCTGCACCGCTGGCGGGTGAACGGGGGCACGCTGCAACGCCAGCCGGAGTAAGGGCCGCGCTCCCGGGACCGGGCGTCAACGCGCGCCTGTTGCATGTCCTCGCCGGGTTTGAATCACGCCCCCGGCGATTCTCCCCCGTTGACACCGGCCGCCGCTTCGCCCAGTCATGAGGCGTGACACGAGTCTATGATCTGGTCATGACCCACAAGCTGGACGCGGACGACTACTTCATCCACTGCGTCCAGAAACACTGTGCCGACGCCCGGCTGAATTTTTTCCTGATTGAGCCGCTGTGGGTCGAGGCCTTCTTCCACGGACTGGAAAGCGGCCGGATTTGGGCGCATGTGCTGCTCAACATGCACAGCGAGCATCACCAGCCGAAGGAAATCTTCCACCGCCTCGTGCGCCTGGCCGCGGACAAGGGCATCCGTGTCATCGACCCGCCGGACCGCGCCGTGGCCGCCTTCGACAAGTCGAAGCTGCACCACCGGTTGATCGCCGGCGGACTGACCGTGCCCTACACCGTGATCGTGCCCGCATCCGAAGCGGCCAGCTTCCGCCTGAGCCCGGCGGATCGCCAGGCGCTGGGCCAACCGTTTGTCATCAAACCGGCCATGGGCTACGGCCGCCGGGGCCTGGTCCTCGACGCCACCAGCGAGGCCGATCTGGCGCGGTCGATGGCCGCCTGGCCGGACGAGCATTACCTGCTGCAACGCCGGATCGTACCCTTGCAATCCGGCGATCTGCCCGCCTACTGGCGGGTCTATTTCGTCTTCGGCACCGTCTGGATCAGTTGGTGGAACTGCTACACGGATCAATACCGGCTCACGACCGTCGAAGAGCGCAACCGGCTCGGGCTCGAACGCCTGGAGGCCATCATTCGCCGCGTGGCCGAGCTGACGGGCATGGAGTTCTTTTCGACCGAGATCGCGCAGACCGACGACGGCGAACTGGTGCTCATCGACTACGTCAATGACCAGTGCCACATGCTCAGCCAGAGCGCCGATCCGCACATTGGCGTGCCCGATGAGCTTGTGGCCGGCATCGCCTACCGCCTGGTCGAGGCTGTGGATCGCCTGATCAAGCGCCCGTGATCCTGCGCGCCCGCCAGTTCGAGTTCCGGTTCCCCCGCCCCGCGCTGGTCATGGGCGTGGTGAACGTGACGCCGGATTCGTTCTCCGATGGCGGACGGTTTTTCGATCCGCCCGCGGCGGTCCAACACGCACTCGATCTCGTGTCCGAGGGCGCGGACCTGCTCGACATCGGCGGCGAGTCCACGCGACCGAATGCGCCCCCCGTCAGCGAGGAGGAGGAGCAGCGCCGCGTCCTGCCGGTGATTGAAGCGCTGGCCGACCGCGTGCGCGCGCCCATCTCGATCGACACGATGAAACCCGCCGTGGCCCGGGCCGCCTTGCGCGCCGGCGCCAGCCTCGTCAACGACGTGGCCGCGAACCGCGACGACGACGCCATGTGGCGGCTGGTGGCCGAGACGGGCGCCGGCTACGTCCTCATGCACATGCAGGGCACGCCGCAGACCATGCAGACCGCGCCCCGTTACGGGGACGTGGTGGGCGAGGTCACGGCCTTCTTCGCGCAGCGGCTCGACGCGGTGCAGCGGGCCGGTGTGGCGCGGGAGCAAATGGTGCTCGATGTCGGGTTGGGCTTCGGCAAGACCATCGAGCACAACCTGCAGTTGCTCGCGCGGCTGGACGAGTTCCATTCCCTCGGCCGTCCCCTGCTGGTGGGGGCCTCGCGCAAGTCGTTTGTCGGCCACGTCACCGGAGTCGAACGCCCGGCGGATCGCCTGGCCGGATCGCTGGCCTGCGCCTGCTGGGCAGTCGAGCGCGGGGTCGCGATCATCCGCACGCATGACGTGGCCGCCACCCGGCAGGCCCTGCGCATGACGGAAACCCTCGTGGCCGCCGGCCGGGCGCCGGAACTGAACGGGCCCCGGAGTGCGTTTACAACCAGCCCATCTTGCCCTTGAATCGAACCATGAAACCAGCCTCCGCCGTGACGGATGTGTCCTGATATGACCGCGCTCGACGTTTGCGGATTGATTGCGGGCAACCGGTCGCTGCCGCTGCTGTTCGCCCGCCAGGCGCGGCAGATGGGCGTCAAACGCATCGTGGCCATCGCCTTCGAGGGCGAAACCGATCCGCAGCTCGCGGCGCTGGTGGACGACATGGTCTGGCTCAAGGTCGGTCAACTGACCAGGATGATCGAAGCCCTGCGCGCGCGGGGCGTGACCCGCACGGTGATGCTCGGGCAGATCGCGCCAAAGAACCTTTGGGACGTGCGCCCCGACCTGCGCGCCATGACGCTGCTCCTCAAGCTGCGCGAGAAGAACGCGCACACCATTTTTGGGGCCCTGGCTGACGAATTGAAACGCGAGGGCATCGAGCTCATCGAGGCCACGCCGTGGCTGGAGCCGATCATGCCCCGGGCCGGTTTTCACCTCGGGCCCAAGCTCTCCGAGGCCCAGCGGGCGGACATCGAGTTCGGCTACCGGATCGCCAAGGAATCCTCGCGCCTGGAGATCGGCCAACTGGTCGTGGTGAAAGACGGCGTGGTGCTGGCGGTCGAGGCGTTCGAGGGCACGGATCGTTGCCTGGCCCGCGGCGGTGAGCTGGCCGGCCCGTCCGGCGGCGCCGTGGCCGTCAAGGTTGCCCGGGAGAAGCACGACATGCGCTTCGACGTGCCCTGCGTGGGCGTGCAGACCGTCGAGACCTGCGGCAAATCGGGCGTGAGCGTGCTCGCCCTCGAATCCGGCAAGACGCTCCTTCTCGACCAAGACCAACTCGAGCGGCTCACCCGGCGCCTCAAGGTGACGGTGGTAACGGTGAGGTGAGGCGGAAGGATCGAGCCGTCGCCGGCATGGGGTTAACCCTGACCGGGCCGAAGCCCGGGCTTGCTACCGACGCAGACCAGGCCGGAAGTCTCTGCCCGGGGCAGCGCACGCGGAGGGCCTTCATCATGGCAACACGGCCATGGAATTGGTCCGCCACCAGGCCGTGACGGCGTAGAGATTGAGGGGGCTCACGGACTGGCCAAAGCGCAGGTAGCGCGTGCTGCCGTCGGCGAAGGCGAAGACCGAGCCGCCCGAACGGCGACCGCCGGAACCCGTCATGTGCCGGCCGTGTTCGACCTTGTTCAGATGATCGTCGAGATCGACATCGATGTGGAATTGTTCCATCTCGGTCAGCTTTTCGGCAAAGACGATCGTCTCCGAGGGCTGGGTGATGGCGACCTCCGGCAGACCGTGGGGATAGCGATAGTTGATCAGGAAATCGTCGTATTTGTCCGGCTCGAGGTTGAGCTTGAACCAGTCGTCAAAGGCGTTGATGAGGTAGCTCCACGCCAGCATATTCGTCCCCACCAGGATTTCGTTGGGCCGGTCCGTGGGACAGATCAACAGCCGCTCATCCGCGTAGTAGGGCTTGAGCCGGAAGGCCCACTGTGGGCGGATGCGGGATGGGTATTCGCCATCGAAGTCGTCGGCGTACATCTGCACCGAGAGCATCAACTGCCGGAGGTTGTTCACGCAATGGATGCGCCGCGCGGTTTCCTTGGCGCGTCCGAGCGCCGGCAACAACATCCCGGCCAGGATGCCAATGATGGCGATGACCACCAGCAGTTCGATCAAGGTGAAGCCGGGCCGGTCGCCGGCCCGTGCATCCCTTCGTTTCGAGTCGAGCGGAGCATGGCCTGCTTCTGCTCGACCGCCCGCTCCCGCTTTGCTCACGTCCATCATAGACACTCGCTCCCAGGTCTGCCGACCGGATCGGTTCATTCGCCGGGGACGCTCGTCTGAAACGCCCGGCCCCGCAGCATTCCGGCACAACAACACCGGCACGCGGCCAAAGGTTACGGCGGACTTCAAACGTCCGAACCCCACACGGCCTCCTGAGTTATACGAACCAGAGCAGAGGTTTGTTCGGTCGATTTTCTCGGCCCGCCCACTGCCCTGTGTCATCCATCCGCCTGGTTCGGTGAATTGACAGCTCCGGAGTGCAAACTACAGTCGTGCCATCGCAGGAGCAGTCCAGAGGATCGATGATGAAAAACGCCATCTTCCCGTTCGCCATCCGGCTTTGTCCCCGGGGCCGCGGCACCCGGTGGGGATCCCTCCAAGCCTTCACGCTCGTCGAATTGCTCGTGGTCATCGCCATCCTTGGCATCCTGGCCGGAATCCTCTTGCCCGCGCTGGCGCGAGGCAAAGCCAGCGGCCAAAGGACTTATTGCCTGAACAACCTGCGCCAAGTGGGCCTGGCACTCCAGCTTTACGCCGGGGATCACGATGATCGGTTGCCCTACAACATGGGCACGGATGGCACCCGCCGGACGGTGGCGGCCGGCACGTACCTGAACTGGGTGAACAATGTCATGACATGGGAGCTCGACCCGGACAACACCAATACCGCGCTGCTCACGCAGGGCGGACTGGGACCGTTTCTTTCGCGGGTGGCGGGCGTGTACCGCTGTCCGGCAGACCGGGCGTTGAGCGACGTGCAGCGGGCTGCCGGCTGGTCGGAACGGGTGCGCAGCCTTTCCATGAACGCAATGCTGGGCCACGCCGGCGAGTTCCTGGCCGGGGGCGTCAACACCAACAACCCCGGCTACGTGCAGTTCTTCCGGTTGACCCAGGTGCCGCGGCCCGCGGACATCTTCGCCTTCATCGAGGAGCACCCGGACAGCATCAACGACGGCTACTTCCTCAACCGCTACGGGCGTTACGAATGGCATGACCTGCCGGCCTCCTATCACGAGGGCGCAGCCAACCTCTCCTTTGCCGACGGGCACGCCGAAAGCCATCGATGGCTCTTCGCCCGCACCAAACCGCCCCCTCGCCCGGACGCGGCGAATCTGCCCCTGTTCGTGCCCGCCCGGGAACGGGATGACTGGCGTTGGTTGCTATCCCGCACCACCGTGCCCGTTCCCTCTCCCGCCAAGCCCACTTACACCTACTGAAACGGAAGACGACGCGCGCAGGTGCCCTGCGGGATGAAACCTTGAACACACCGACGGCGGGACCTTACCGTCCCCGCATGGCCGACACCGGCAAGAAGCTGGGAATCCTGATTTCCGCAGGGCCGACGCAGCCGACCTTTCGGCACGGTGTGCGGCTGGCCGGCGTGGCACTGGATCGGGGATGCCGCGTTTACCTTTACTGCATCGACGACGGCGTTCGCGGCCTCGCCGATCCCGAACTTCAGGCGTTGCGGCACCGCGGATTGAACCTTTTTGCCTGCGCGCTGGCCGCCGAGCGTTGCGCGGTGTCACCCTCGGATCTGGCTGTGTTCTGCGGCCTGACAGTCCTGAGCGACATCCTCGCCGCCACGGATCGCTTCATCAGTTTCAACTGACTCCGCCGTGATCGCCGCCATGCCTCCCAAGGTGCTCGTGCTCGTCGAAAGCGATCCCCGGACGAGCCCCCGCCCGGCCGAGGCCGTGCGGATGACCGCGGGCGTCAACACCTGGCGGCGCGTCGAAATCCTGCTCTACCTGCGCGGCCCGGCCATTCGGTTGGTGGCGGACGTGACGGGCCAGTTGATGGAGGAAGAGGGACTCCGGCGGTATCTGTCCCTTCTGGCCGAGCTCGGACAGGCCATCCTCGTTCAAGCGGATGCGCCCGAACTGAAGGAGCTGGAGAATCCGCTCGTCGCCTTGTGCCCGGTGAACGACGAGGAACTGGCCCGCCTGGCCTCAACTTGCGCCGTCACCCTGCGCTTCTGACCATGCGCCGCATTCTCCATGTGATAACCCGGCCGGAGCTGCCGGCGGTGGCCCGCGCGATTCAGGACTGGCAGCAGCGTCAACCCGGGCTCGAAGTACAAGTGGTGGACCTGGCGGCGGCGGAACCCGATTATGCGGCGCTGCTGGAGGCGGTTTTCGCGGCCGATGTGGTCGAGACGTGGTGAGGGCCGGGCTACTTCAGTTCCCGCACCCTCAGGTTGCGGAACCAGCATTCGTCGCTGTGATCGGTGAGCATGAGATGGCCCTTGATCTTCGTGCCGAAGCCGGCCGCGTCCCGGAACTTGCTCTCTGCCAGCGCGGCTTTCAGGGCCGCGCTGCCGAGTTCGTAAGCAAGCACCTTGCGGCCGTTGAGCCAGTGCTCGACCTGATGGCCGCGCACGCGGATGAGCGAATGGTTCCACTGCCCGGCCGGTTTCACCGGCTTGTCACCCGCCGGCGC
>DATLZF010000312.1:0-5335 GCA_035574135.1 Candidatus Methylomirabilota bacterium | reverse complement strand
CGCTCAAAAAGTCGTCAACCGCCAGTATCCACCGGGCAAATACATCGCGTCGTTCATCGGCTTCCTGCCGGCGGACCGCCCCGAGGTGTGCATTGCCGTCATCCTCGACGAGCCGGACGTGCGCCACGGTTATTACGGCGGGCAGACGGCGGCCCCTGTGTTCAAGGCCATGGCCGAGCAGATTGCCACGTATCTCAAGATACGTCCGGACCGCGAAGAGCTGCCGGACACCACCATGGCCGAAGGCGATGCCCCTCGGCGGCTGCGGACGGCCGCGGTGCCCTGAAACGCGGCCCTTGCGCCCGCACGGGTTTCACACGAGTCGTTCCCATGCTGCTCAAGCAATTGATTCAGGACCTGACAGGAGCCGGGATCGAAGGCTCGCTGGACCGCGAGATCACCGGCCTGGCCTACGACTCGCGCCGGGTCACACCGGGCATGATGTTCGTCGCCATCCCCGGTCAGCACAATGACGGTCACGAGTTTATCGCCTCCGCCATCGAACGCGGGGCCGTGGCCGTGCTCTGCGAACAACCACGCCCTCTGCCCGCGCGCGTCACCCGCATCTTGGTGCCGGACGTGCGCGAGGCCCTGGCCCGCACCGCGGCGGCCTTCCACCAACAACCCGCCGCAAAGCTCAAGGTGATCGGCGTCACCGGGACCAATGGCAAGACCACCGTCGCCTTCATGGTCAAAGCCCTGCTGGAAGCCGCAGGCGTCCGCACCGGGCTGATCGGCACTGTGCGCTACGAGATCGGCGATCGCGTCATCCCCGCGCAACGCACCACGCCCGAGTCCCTCGAAGTGCAGCAGATGATGGCCCAGATGCTCCGGGCCGGCTGCCAGGCGTGTGTCATGGAGGTCAGCTCGCACGCGCTGGAACAGAAACGCGTGTTCGGGATCGAGTTCGACGTCGGCATCTTCACCAACCTCACCCGTGATCATCTCGATTATCACGGGACCATGGAGAATTACTTCGCCGCGAAAAAGAAACTCTTCACTTCCCTCGAGCAAGGCGAGAAGGGCGGGACCGCCGTGATCAACGTGGACGACGGCTACGGCGCGCGGCTGGTGGAAGAAATCACCGCCGCCGGCCTGACCTATGGAATCCAGAAGCCCGCGCAACTGCGCGCGACCCAGCTTCAACTGGCCGCCGACGGCTCGCGCTTCGTGGTCGAGTCGGCCGGACGCAGGTTCGCCGTCCGGCTGCCGCTCATCGGCCGGCACAACGTTTACAACGCCCTCGCCGCCGTCGGCGCCGGCCTGGCCCTCAAGATCGATGTGGTCAAGATCCAGGCCGCGCTCAACGCCCTGCCGCCCGTGCCCGGCCGGCTCGAGATCGTCGCCGCGGGACAGCCCTTCGGCGTATATGTCGATTACGCCCACACCGACGACGCCCTGCGCAACGTGCTGACCACGCTGCGCGAGATCACCCCCGGACGCCTGCTGCTGACCTTTGGCTGCGGCGGCTGCCGGGATGCCGGCAAGCGACCCCGCATGGGACGGGTGGCCGCCGAACTGGCCGACCACACGATCATTACCAGCGACAACCCGCGTCGCGAAGATCCGGCCCGCATTGCCGGCCAGATCGAGGAGGGCTACCGCGCCGTCCGCCCCGACGGCTACGAAATCGAGCTGGAGCGCAAGCGCGCCATCCAACACATCATCGCCCTGGCGCGACCTGGCGACACCGTGTTGATCGCCGGCAAGGGCCACGAATCCTATCAGGAGTTCGAGGACACCGTGGTGCCGTTCGATGACCGCCTGCACGCGCTGGAGGCGTTGGAGTCAGCGTCCGACTCCCGGAGATGATCCACGCCCCGGGACGATTGCCGTGGATCCTCGCTCTCTGAGCTTTGTCACCGACGCCTGCGGTGGAGAGATGCGCGCGGGTGCGCCGGATGCCCTCGTGCGGCGGGTGTGCACCGATTCGCGCAAGGCCCAACCGGGGGATCTGTTCATCCCCCTCGCGGGCGAGAAGTTTGACGGTCACGATTTTCTGGAGGACGTGGCCGCGCGCGGTGTGGCCGCCGTCCTGGTGGCGCGCCACCGCGCCGGGCAAGCCGCGCGACTCCCGGCCGGGATCGGTCTGGTGCACGTGGACGACACCCGCGCGGCCCTCGGCAGGTTGGCCGCACGGTATCGGGAAGATTTCGATCTTCCCGTGGTGGCCATCGCCGGATCGAACGGGAAAACGACGACGAAGGAACTGCTGGCCGCGATCCTGCGCGAGCAATTCGCCACGTTGTGGAACGAGGCCAGCTTCAACAACAACGTCGGCGTGCCGCTGACATTGCTGAACCTGGAACGGACGCACCAGGCCGCCGTACTCGAAGTGGGCACCAATCATCCCGGTGAACTGGCGCCCTTGGTGCGCATCATCCGGCCGCGACTGGGCATCATCACCAGCATCGGCCGCGAGCATCTGGAGTTTTTCGGCGACGTGGCCGGCGTCGCGCACGAGGAGGGCTGGCTGGCGGAACTGCTGCCGGCCGACGGGGTGTTGATTCTCGACGGCGACAGCGCGTGGGCGGAACACTTGGCACGGCGGAGCCGGGCGCGGGGGGTGACGGCGGGATTTGGGTCGGGAAACCGATGGCGGGCAGGAAATGTCCGCCTCCGTGAAACCGGTACGGTGTTCGACGTGTTCTCTCCGCATCCGGAATACTCGGGCGAGTACCGGTTTCCGCTCGTCGGGCGGCACCAGGTTCGCAATGCACTCCTGGCCCTGGTGGCGGGATGCGAACTTGGTGTCCGCCCGGACGACGCCCGACGGGGGCTGGCGGCCGTGCGACCTGCCCGGCGGCGACTCGAACTTTGGCAGTCCGCCGGCGTGCGCGTGCTGGATGACAGCTACAACGCCAATGCCGATTCGATGATCGCCGCCCTCGAAACGTTGCGCGATCTGCCGGGCACCGGACGCCGCTTGGCGGTGCTGGGTGACATGGCCGAGCTGGGGCCGCACACCGGCGAGGCCCACCGCGAAGTGGGCCACCAGTGCGCACGTGTGGGCTTGGACCAGTTGATCGCGGTGGGCCGGTGGGCCGGCACAACGGCGCAAGCGGCGCGCGAGGCAGGTTTGGCTGACGTGCTGGAATTCACCAGCGTGGAGGAAGCGCAGGCGGCGCTAAGCTCCTGGTTGCGGCCGGGCGACACGGTGCTGCTGAAAGCCTCGCGGGCCTCGGCCCTCGAACGGCTGGCCGATGCCATTCGGCACCGGGCAGGGCCATGAAAGATCGTCCAACCATGAAAGGCTCCCGCGGCCACGGCGCCGCCGGATCGCGCTCTGTCGGGAGCGCGAAGCCGCGACGCGCGCACCGCGCCTGCCTGGCCCCGGCGTTTCTGGTCCGGCTGGTGGGTGCCACCATCGCGCGCGGGTTGTGCCGCGAGGCGTCGATACAGCATCGACACGATTGACGGCGGCGACGGGTTGGACACGGGGAACCGAACCGGAAGGCAGCATGATTTTTTATCTGAGCCAGTGGTTGCTGGAGCGGGCGCGGGAGACGGCATGGGAGGAGCCGCTGTCGTTTCTGCGGCTTTTTCGCTACCTGAGCTTCCGCAGCGCGGGGGCGGCCATCACGGCCCTGGTGTTGAGCTGGTGGCTCGGGCCCAAGGTGATTGCGTGGCTCAAGGGGCTGAAATTTGGCCAGGAGTACCTGGACAAAGCCGAGGAGGCGGGCGGGCTCACGGCCCGCGTGCACAGCAAGAAGGGGACGCCGACGATGGGCGGGGTGTTGATCGTGGGCGTGATGGATCTGACGGCGCTCTTGTGGACGCAGTGGAATACGCTCGTGTTGCTCACGCTGCTGTCGGTGTTGGTGCTGGCGGGCCTCGGATTCTACGACGACTGGGCGAAGATCACGCGGCAAAGCAGCGCGGGCGCGGCCGAGCACGTGAAGCTGGTCGTGCAGTTCGCGCTGGCCGCCTTCATCGCCATTTACCTGTGGCGCGCGCCGGCCACGACGAAACTGATCAGCGAGGTCATGGTGCCGTTTTACAAGTACCCCGTGGCAGTCGGCGGCTTCGGTATCGCCCTGGGGCTGGCGTTGACGGTACTGGCCATCGTGGGCAGTTCCAACGCGGTCAACTTTACCGACGGCCTCGACGGGCTCGCCATTGGTTGCACGCTCATCGTGTCGTTCGTGTTCCTGGTTTTCACCTACGTCGCCGGCAACATCCGGCTGGCGGGCTACCTGCAAACGCCCTACGTGCCGGGCGCAGGCGAGTTGACGGTCTTCTGCGCGGCCATGATCGGCGCCGGGCTGGGGTTTTTGTGGTTCAACTGCCATCCCGCGCGCGTCTTCATGGGCGACACCGGCTCGCTGGCGCTGGGAGGGGCGCTCGGGATCATCGCCGTGTTGATCCACCAGCCCCTCATCCTTCCCATCGCGGGCGGGGTGTTCGTGGCGGAGACGGTTTCGGTGATGTTGCAGCGGGGCTACTTCAAATACACCCGACGCCGGTTCGGCGAGGGCCGCCGCATCTTCCTGATGGCGCCGCTCCATCATCACTTTGAGAGGAAAGGCTGGCACGAATCCCAGGTGGTGATGCGGTTTTACATCCTGTGCATCCTGTGCGCACTGGTGGCATTGAGCACCCTCAAGATTCGTTGAACCGGCCCGGTGAGGTCGGCGCTGCGGGAGTCGGCCGCTCCAGGTGCAGAATGGTGCCACGCACCGGATCCGAATTCCGGACTTGCTGGAAGCTGACCCCCTGATGACTGTGTCACGAGTTGCGGTTTGATGGAATCGGCGTGATCACGCTCGACGACAAACGAGTCCTCGTCATCGGCCTCGGCCGCAGCGGCGTGGCCGCGTCGGAGTTGCTGCGGAGCCACGGCGCTCAAGTCGTGGCGGTGGATGCGGCGACCGGTGACGCCCTCGCGCGCGAAGCGGCGCGGCTGCGCCCGCTGGGCATTGAGGTTGTCCTTGGGACGTCGGCCCTTCCGGCGGGCGAGTTCGATTTCGTGGTGACCAGTCCCGGCGTACCGTGGTCAGACCCGGTGCTGGCGGCCGCCAAGGCTCGGGGCTGGCGCATCATCGGCGAGTTCGAGCTCGGGTATCAGTACGCCCGGTGTCTGAATGTCGCCATCACCGGCACGAATGGGAAGACGACGACCACGGAGCTGATCGAGCGCATGTTGCGACACGCGGGTCTCAAGACGATCGCGGCCGGCAACATCGGCCTGCCGGTGTGCGCCGTGGCGGGGCAATCTCACGAACTGGACTTTTTGACCCTCGAGGTCAGTTCGTTTCAGTTGGAGACCATCGAGTATTTCCGCCCGGTGGTGGGAGTGCTGTTGAACATCACGCCCGATCACTTCGACCGCTAC
>DATLZF010000311.1:0-7773 GCA_035574135.1 Candidatus Methylomirabilota bacterium | reverse complement strand
GCGGGTTTCTCCAGCCGGAAGAAGTATTGGCCCGGGATGGGCAACGCCGGAAGCACGTCCGGGTAAACGAGGGCACGCCGCATGCCGCCGAGTTGCATCGTGGGCAGGGCGATATCGTACCATTGATTAAAGAGCAGGTCGTCCGTCACCTTGGGCAGAAAATCACGGTCCGGCAGGGTCCAGGACAGCCAGAACAGCGCCTCGGATCCCACTTGGACCACACCCGCTGCATCCTCGGCGATTACTTCCCAGATGTCGGTATTGAGGGCGCGGCCGCTAAAGTCGTCACTGAAGGCCGCCTCAAGGCCGGTGATGGCGATCCGGCCAATGGAGGCGGACCGACCGATGTTGGCTACGTCGTTGGGCTGGACGCCGAAGTAGGCGTAGGCCGGGCCGCCGAAAAGGGCGGCAGATTCCGCGTCCATGGTGAAGTTGGTGCTGCCGCCGTTGGGTTCAGCCAGCGTGATCGTGCCGTCCGGGCTGAAGGTTAGATTCCAGGTGCCACGAATCGAGCCGGAGCCGATGTCACCGATGGTGCCCGAGCTCCAATACATCGAGTTGCCATTGGGTTGGTTGGTCTTGAACCGGAACGCTGCGTAGCCGCTCCCGTCCGGGTTGCCCCCGAACTGAACAAAGACGCAGTTCGGCTCATTCCAGTCCGGCGCGTTCTCCCAGTTGGGGATGCTGCTGCCGGGCACGATGAAGAGGTGCGCCTGGAAGCCGGCGGCGGTGCCCGGATAGTCGTTGAACGTGATCGAGTAGGTGACCGGATCGACCGCGCCGATCCAGGAGTAGGCGGGGTTGCGCGTGCGAATGCTCTGACGCTGGTACTGACTGCCCGGCGCGCTCGCATGCAGTTGGAGGCCCGGCTTGGCGCGTTCCACGCTCATCACCGGCGGCGGTGCCGAGATGTCCGTGCGCGCAATCAACTTCACGTTATCCACCCAGAAGATCGCCCGGCCCGTCTGCCCCCAGTCTCCGGCTCCGGACCACATCTTCAACAGGAGGCCGTTCATGGTTTCGACGCCCGTGGCCAGGGGATCGATCGGAGCAGTGATGCGCAGCCAGCCCGGCGTGGTGGGCACGCCGTAGTTCAACACCGTGCGGGAGGACCAGCCGGAGTGGCGGTAGCCCACTTCCAAGCCGCCGAAATCGCCCCAGGGCCGTTGGGGCGAGGAGGGATCCCAGTAGATGTCCATCACGATGTTCGTGTATTCGGCTCCATCCACTTGAGGAAACTGGCGCAAGGCGGCGAACTGGTTGTCGCCGCCGTAGGCCGCCAGATCGAAGTCGATCGTCACCTTGAGCGCGCCGGAGGCGGGATTGCCGTCGGCGTCCATGGTGGCGTCCCATTCGTAGAGTTGGGGGGCTGCTCCCCACCAGCGCGCCCACGAGGCCTGTGAGCCGTCAAAGTCGAAAGTATCAAGGACAATGTCGTCCGCAGCCCGGGTCGCCGCGCCGGCGGCCACCAAGGCGGTGCAAGCGAGGAGTTTGAGTTTCAGTTTCATGAAGGATGGTGTTGTTAGGTTTTGACTGCGAAGCGGCCCAAAACAGGTGCCCACGCGCCCGCCGGGCACCTCGTGCCCGACCGGGGAAAACGAGAGCAAATGACAGCTCGGCCCGTTATGACAGCCGGATTCATTCCCGCAAAACTAGCACGCGGACTCCTTCTGTCATGTCCTAAGAACGTACGACACCGCTTCACCGGAACGTCGCTTGCCGGATGCGGAGGAGGCGGCCGGATCCGGCGTCCCGGGCTCGGGATTCCCAGGAGCACAGCCACGATCATTGCCGGCTAGTAGCGCGGGTGCGGGTCCGGTCCTCGAAAGGCGGGCGGGCGGACCTTGGCCACGGCCTGGGCGCGGGAACGGACGTGCAACTTCTCGTAAATGCGGCGGATGTAGGTGTTGACCGTGCCTACGCTGATCTTCATGGCTTCGGCAATCTCCTTGTAGAGATAGCCGCGGGCGAGGAGGTCCAGCAACTCCTGCTCGCGCGGGGAGAGTTCCGCCGCCTCGGGTGCGGGACTGGGACCGGGCTGAAACGCCTGCACGACCTTGCGCGCGATCTTGCTGCTCATGGGGGAGCCGCCTTGGTGAACGTCCCGCAGAGCTGCCAGCAGCTCGGAACGGGGAATCTGCTTCAGGAGATAGCCGGAGGCCCCGGCAGCCAGGGCCTGGAAGATGTGGTCGGCGTCCTCGTACACTGTGAGCATGACAAACTGCGTGTGCGGCAGGAGCGGCTTCAGCCGCCGGACGCACTCGACACCGTCGAGGCCGGGAAGGTTGATGTCCGTCAACACCACATCCGGCCGCTGGCCCGGCAGCGCGGCCAGGGCGCTCTCGGCGTCCCCGTGCAAGCTGAGGCAGGTGAAGCCTTCGGCGCGTCCCACCCAGGTCGCGATGATTCTGCGGACGGAAGCGTCGTCCTCAACAATGGCTACGGCGATCGACATGATTGCTTTTACTCGTGGCGCCCGAAAATGGAATGTCCTCAATTCCTAGGACAGATCCGCCGGCCGGGCCGGCCCGTTGGCCAGGGAGAACGAGAATGTCACCCGCGTGCCCTGGCCGGGCATGCTATCGATGGTGCATTGCCCGCCAATCTCTTCCAGACGTTGATGCATGTTCGTCAGCCCGTTCCCCGAGGCCGGGCGCGCGGGGCGAGTTTCCGCCACGGGCGCGACCTCGGCGCTGTGTGGAGTGAACCCCCGCCCGTTGTCCCGCAACGTCAGCCGGCAGTCGAAGGATTGGTGGTGGAAACACACGTGCACTTCCGTCGCCCCGGCGTGCCGCACGACGTTGTGGACGGCTTCCTTGAAGGCCAGGAACAGGTTGTGCCGCACCTCGGCGCGCACCGGCAGCGCCGGCAAACGAAGCGGCACATCGAGGCGGCATCGCACACCGGCCGCGCTCAGGAAATCCTGCGCAAAACCACCGAGGTAGCTCATCAGGCTGTCCAGTGTGTCGTGATGCGGGTTCACGGCCCAGACGATCTCGTCCATGGCGCGCGTCAGTTCGCGGGCCGTCTCGTAAATTTGGTCCAGATCCGCCGCGGCCGGATCGGAGGCGCTGCACTCGCTGCGGGCGGACTGGCTCAGCATGGTGATGCGCGTCAGGCTGGCACCCAGATCGTCGTGAATGTCCTGGGCGATGCGGGCCCGCTCCTTTTCCACAGCCCGCTGCCGGGCCAGTTGTTCGATGCGGCGTCGGTAGCGTCGCCGCGTCAGGCCGCGCACAAGGCCAGCCACCAGGGCCGCAGCGGTCAAGCCAACCGCCAGTCGAAACGGCCAGGTCTGCCAGAAGTACGGCTGGACGGTCAGCGCCAGCGTGGCCCCCGTTTCATTCCAGATCCCGTCGTTGTTGCAGGCGATGACGCGGAACGTGTAATCGCCGGGCGCCAAAAAACTATACTGAGCGAATCGCTGGGTGCCGCCATCGACCCAGTCGTTTTCAAGTCCTCCAAGCCGGTATCGGAACCGGACGCGCTCCGGCGCCTTGAAACTGAGCGCGGTGAAACGGAACTCGAAACGCTGGTGCCCTGGCGGAACGACCAACCTCGCCGCCGCGCCGGGCAGGATGGCGGGCCGTTGTCCAAGCGACGCGGCGACGGGCCTGGCCGCCACGCCGTCCACCAGGACTTCCTCAATGACCACCGGCGGGGGCAGCAGGTTTGTGCGGAGATTCGTCGGATCGACGACGGCCAATCCTTTGCTGGTGGGGAACCACAGGCGCCCGTCGCGCCGATGACAGCCCGAGGGCTGCAAGCCGCCGGAACACTCCCGGGTGGCGAGGCCGTCGGCCTTGCCGTAGGCGAAAAACGACACTGTGCGCGTTCGTCCATCGGCGCATCGGTGCAAATCCTCCTTGCTCGCGCGGAGGATGCCCCCGTAGGACCCAAACCAAAGCTGCCCGCGCCCGTCATCGACGATGTGGCAGATGACATTGTTGGGCAGCCCCTCGGGGGTACCAATGGTGGCAAATCGTCCACCGCGCCACCGGCACAGGCCTCCGCCAAAAGTGCCAACCCAAAGCGTCCCATCGGGCTCCGCCAGCAGGGACCACACGTAATCACTGGGCAGGCCGTCCGCTTCGCGGAATTGACTTAATACGCCGTCACGCCAGCGGCCCAATCCACCACCCGACATGCCGAACCACACCGTTCCGTCGGCAGCTTCCGCGACCGCTCGTACATCCGCCCGCAGCCAGTGCTCCGCCAGCCGTTCGACCCCCTGGTCCGTCAACCGTAGCAATCCCATTTGCGTACCGACCCACAGCGAGCCGTCGGAGCCAGCGAGCAGGGCACAAACGGGGGTGCGTTCCTGGGTGAGCGTCCCTGGAATAACAAACCGGCCCTGCTGCCATCGAAACAGACCTCCGCCCCACGTGCCGGCCCACAGCCGCTGCCGCCGATCTTCGGTGACCGACCAGACGAATCGGTTCGACAGACCCTGCGCCTCGTCGAACCGTGTCCAGGCGCCATCCTGCAAACGATACAGTCCGCCCCCTTCCGTCCCAATCCACATGGATCCGTCCGAAGCCTCCGTCACTGCGAGCACCGCCCGACCCTGCCATTGATCCGGCGGCTGCACCATGGTGACGCGCCGCAGGCGGGCGGCACTCAGGCCGCCGCCCGTCCCAACCCAGACGGTCCCCTCCCGGTCTCGGCCGAGGCTGCGAACCCAGTCGTGGGGCAGGCCGTTCGTTCGGGAAAAATGCTGGACCCGACCGTCGTCCGACATGACGTAGAGGCCGCGACCCAACGTTCCCACCCACAGCGTTCCGTCATCCCCCTCCAGCATCGCGGTGACGGATTCGCCCGCCCACGGCGGAATCGATTGGCGAAGGAGGCGCCCCTCTCGGCTCCACCGCCGCAGCCACCGGCTTCCGGTCACCCAAAGACCGCCGTCCCGAGCGCCACACGCCCGAAAAGCAAAATCATCTTGAGCGCTCGCAGGTGCCACTGATGGGCCGTCCGTCGCCCCCAAGGGCCGCAACCGCCCGTGATGCACCCGCCAGAGCGTCCCGCCGGCATCCCGCGCCAAGGAAATCACCGTCGGCCCCGCCGTTGGCACCTCGGGCCGTTCGGTGTGCCCATCCCGAACACGGTAGGCGAGGCCGCTTTGGTGCAGCAGCCACAGGTCGTGTGCCGCGTCCTCTCCCAGGTCGGCGATCTGGCCACCGGGCCAGTTCGGGCCGAGCGCCACGGCCTCGAAGGTGCCGGAGCGGTACCGGGTCAACTCGCCGCCGTCATGCCCCAGCCACAAGCTGCCGTCGGTGCCTTCCCACAGGCACGTCACACGACTGCTGGAAAGGCCGGGGGTGCCCACTTTGCTGAAGACGACGAACCTGACCCCATCGAACCGGACCAGCCCGTTATACGTGCCCAGCCACAAATACCCGTCGCGGGTCTGCACAATGGCCGTGCTGTGATTCTGAGGCAGACCATGCTCGGATTCCCACGTTTGAAAGAAGAACTCTGGGGATTCCTCACTGCGGACGCCTGGCGGGACGGTCAGCAAGACCAGCAAGGTCGCGAACAACCGGGGTCTCATAAGCCTCGCAAGGCTCGGAGGGCCGCTCAGATGGGGACATCCGCAGGACACAACGTGGAGATTATCGGCACCCCGGAGGCAAAGCAAACCACCCGCCGACCGGGCCTCAAGGCCGCTACCAGTATCCAACGATACTACCTGCCCTGCCCACGTTCCCAAGTATCCGGGCATTCTGCGAATGGCAGACCTCGGAGGCTGCGGGAAGAAAAAAACCGGGCCTCTCGTTCAGGGGATGACCGGAGGCCCGGGGAATTTCGAATTTAATACAAACGTAGGATTACGTGGAATTTTCGGAAGCAGTTGTATCACTCTGCTCCCGAAAGCTGTTGGGCCAGAAAGAACAATTCAATTCAAGTTGCCCGAAAACCGTTTCGTAATCCGCCGGCAGAAAACCAGCATCGCCGACTCATGTCAAGCACTCCGTCGCGGATGCTCTCGCTGGCGCCGCCCGCGGTCCGATCGCCGTGGCTGATCTCTGACGAGGGCGAACGATGCTTTGACGCCGGAAGCCGCCGCTCATTCAATCGACGCTCGCCACGTTTCCCACTCGCTACGCCAGCGCATCCTGCCGGAGGGGCAGTGATCACACTGCCGGAAGCCGGCATCGTCCATGGCAAACATGTCATCGTCGGGGTCAATCGTGTCAGCGCGCTGTCAGGACGGGCTGCGGGACTGCACGGTTGATCCTCCCGTGCCGCGCCGGGCTGCCTGCGCCACCGCGAGGTGACTCGCGGGCGATGAAGCGCGCCCCGTGACCCGACCTGGAGCGAGGAGGTGCGAGCGGCAACGCCATCTCCCAACTCCCGAATCCCGCGGAACTTGGTCGAATGACGCCGGCGCAGAGACAGTCGAACTCGATTGGCACCCGGCCGCGATCTCGGAGAGCCAGGGCGGACGGATGCGGCATGGTTCGCGCTCGGCATCCATCGCCAGCCGGAGGCGATAGGGGCGGCCGGTATCGACGTATGAGCATCAGTCAGATTCTTTTGGACAAAGGTCTCCTCACGCCGGAGCAGGTGGACGAAGCGATGGCGCTGCAGAAAGCCGAAGGGCTGCGCTTGGATCGAGCCGTCGTGCAATTGGGATTCCTGACCGAGCGGCAATTGCTCGAAGTAATGGCCGAACAACTCCACCTGCCTCTTGTGAACCTGACGGAGATGTCCATCGAACCGCAAACCCTGCAGGCTCTGCCGGCCAAAGTCGTCTATCGCAAGCGCCTCCTGCCTGTTTCCCGGGTCAACGGCACCCTCAACGTCGCCACCAGCGACGCCTTCGACCTCTACGCCTTCGACGACATTCGGCTGATGACGGGACTCGACATCCAACCGGTGCTGGCCCCGCGGGAGGACATTGAGAAGGTCATCAAGGCCCACTACGGCCTGGCCGGCGACACGCTCGACGAAATGGTGGGCGATGACGGCCCGGCGGAGCCCGGCGGCGTCGAATCGGGCGAGGACCTCCTCGAGATGGCTCAGGAAGCGAGTGTCATCAAGCTCGTCAACGAGATCATCCTCGAAGCGGTCAACGAACGCGCGAGCGACATCCACATCGAGCCCTACGAACACCAGATGGCGATTCGCTACCGGATTGACGGGGTGTTGCAGGAGGCCAGCGTGCCGCCGCAGATGCACCGGTTCCAGGCCGCCATCATCAGCCGCATCAAGATTCTCGCCAACCTCAACATCGCCGAACGCCGCGTGCCGCAGGACGGGCGCATCAAGTTCCAGGTTGGCGGACGCCAGATCGACGTGCGCGTGAGCGTCATCCCCATGCTCTTCGGCGAGGGCGTGGTCATGCGCCTCCTCGACAAGTCGAACGTGCTCTTCACCCTCCAGGAACTGGGCATGGACGAGCACACGCATGCGCTCTTCAAAAACCTCATTGAGCGACCGCATGGCATCATCCTCGTGACCGGCCCCACCGGCGCCGGCAAAACCACGACGCTCTACGCCGCGTTGAACGCCATCGTCGGTCCCGGGCTCAAGGTGCTGACCGTCGAAGACCCGGTCGAATACCACCTGCCCGGCGTGAACCAGATTCCTGTCGATCCCAAGGTGGGCATGACCTTTGAGCGCGGGTTGCGGGCCATCCTCCGCCACGATCCCGACGTGGTCATGATCGGGGAAATCCGCGACCTGGAAACCGCCCAGGCCGCCACCCAGGCGGCGCTGACGGGACACCTCGTCCTCTCCACGCTCCACACCAATGACGCCGCTTCC
>DATLZF010000310.1:0-6325 GCA_035574135.1 Candidatus Methylomirabilota bacterium | reverse complement strand
CCCCTTGCGACAGGAGAAAAGACTTGCTCCCCAACGGTCGGCGGACAACATGGGCCACGTTTTCAGCACCGCCACTCAATCGAACAGGAAGCTTATGGGACGCATTTACAACAACATCGTCGAAACCGTGGGCCGCACGCCCCTGGTCCGTCTGAACCGCGTCACCGCCGGACTCGACGCGACGATTCTCCTCAAGTGCGAGTTCTTCAACCCTCTCGGCAGCGTCAAGGACCGCATCGGCATGTCCATGATCGAGGATGCCGAGCGTCGGGGCGTGCTCAAGAAGGACACGGTGATCATCGAACCCACCAGTGGCAACACCGGCATCGCCCTCGCCTTCGTTGCCGCGGCCAAGGGCTACAAGTTGATTCTTACCATGCCGGAAACGATGTCCTTGGAGCGCCGCGTTCTCCTGGCGATGCTCGGGGCCAAGCTCGTCCTGACGCCGGGCACCGAAGGCATGAAGGGCGCCATCGCCCGGGCCGAACAACTGGCCAAAGAGACGCCCAACTCCTGGATTCCGCAGCAGTTCGAGAACCCCGCCAACCCGGAAGTGCACCGCCGGACCACCGCGGAGGAGATCTGGGACGACACCGCCGGCCAAGTGGACATCCTCGTCGCCGCCGTCGGCACCGGAGGTACGATCACCGGCTGCTACGAGGTCATCAAACCTCGCAAGGCCTCCTTCCAGGCCATCGCCGTCGAGCCCAAGGATTCCCCCGTCATTTCCCAGACCTTGGCCGGTCAGCCGATCAAACCCGGCCCCCACAAAATCCAGGGCACCGGCGCCGGCTTCGTCCCGAAAAACCTGCATCTCAAGGACGAAAAAGGGAATCCGCAGATCACCGAGTGCATTCAGGTGTCCAACGACGACGCCTTCGCCATGGCGCGGCGGCTGGCCAAGGAGGAAGGACTGCTGGTCGGCATCTCCACCGGCGCCAACGTCTGCGCGGCCATCGAGGTGGCCAAACGTCCGGAAAACAAGGGCAAGATGATCGTCACCGTCGCCTGCTCAACCGGTGAACGCTACCTCAGCACCGCCTTGGCCGCCGAGGCTCGCGCCGAGGTCGGTGGCTAAGCGGAACCCGGACTCGTCCCGGTAGGGGCGGCGCGCTGGCCCCGGCTGAGTCAGCCTTCGCCGCGGACGCGATGTCGTTTTGTCTTTACCTCGTCGCGGAGCGGCCACCTTGGCCGCTCGAAAGACTGGACCAAGCTCGGCTCCCGGCACTACTTCGCCGGCGGATGTTCGTCATTCGCTCGCTTGCGGGCAGGCAGGATGGCGCAGGCTTCCCGGCAGCCGAACCATCGGCTCAAAAGATGGCGATTTCGGCTGATCCATTGGTAAACGCGTTCCGCCACCCAGATCACGCCGGGAATCCACAGCACCAGCGCCATCGGCATCGCCAAGGGTAAGCGGAGTGCAACATGCCGGATGCACCGGGCTCCGCGATAAATCCGCCCCTCAGGCGCAATGCAGTGGATCGCTTCCCGCAGGGCCTCGGGTGTCAGGGAAGGCGCGAGGTCCGTGGCACGGGGATGGGATAGAGGCATCAGACTGACCGTATCGAACCAGTCGAGCCAACCGATGAGCCGCATCTGAAACGTGCACATGGGGCAACCGTCGTCATACAGCACGATGCGGCACCGTGTCGCCATAGCGATGCCACTATGGCCACCGCCGCGCACGGGTCAATCGCACACTGTCCTTTTCTCCATTTCGCCACGCCGGCATCAGCTCCGAGAACACGACGGGACGCCCGCACCTCCGTGGTTCCTGGCCACGTTGCCTGTTCGTCTTCTGGCATCATCCTCCGCGCGCGAGCCCCCTTCCTTGGAGATCTGTGGGGTGGACAGCCTCCTTGCTCCACCGAAGGGATCGCATCCCGTGCCGCTTCGGGACAAGGAACGCCCTCACCTTCGCGATGCCCGGGGCGGGGTGTCTCCGCCCCACCGCGCACCGCCCAAACCCTGCAGGTGCCGCCAGCGCGGAGCGGGAGTACGCATCCGACCTTCCGCCCCGAATGGCTTTCGTCTTCCTCCGTTACCGCCACGTCGGATCCATCTCCTCGGGGCCGAAGGAGGCTTGGAATCGAAGGCTGCTTCCGCTATAAGCTCAGTTGAGACGCAGATGCCCCTGCAGAGGGCCGCCATGCTTTTCCCCACGACTCACTGGAGTCTGTTGGCCCGCGCCACAATGAATGGCGAAACCGAGGCGCGTGCCGCGCTCGACGAACTTTGCCGACGCTACTGGGCGCCCTTGAAGCAGTTCATCCGGGCACGCGGTTACCCGGAGGCCGAGGCGGAGGACCTCACCCAGGAATTCCTGCTGCACCTGCTGGAACGCTCGGCACTGCGCAAGCCTGATCCCTTCCGAGGCAGGTTCCGCTCCTTCCTGCTCGGCGCGCTGGTGAAGTTCCTCTCCCACCAGCGCGAGCGACGCTCGGCCCAAAAGCGTGGCGGCCAGCATCCCCACGTGAGCGTGGAAACGCTGGAGGAAGGCGACGGGCTGGGCGCGCCGCCATCAGACGAGGAAAGCGCCGCCTTCGATCGCGCCTGGGCGCTGGCGGTGGTCAGAACGGCCCTGGACCAGGTCGGGCGAAGTTACGAGGAAGCCGGCCAGGGCGGCCTGTTCGCCGTCTTGCGCGCGTTCCTGCCGGGCAGCAGCGCCCCACCCGCTTACGAGGAGGCCGCGGCCCGGGCCAACCTGAGCGTGGCGGCCTTCAATTCGCAGGTTCATCGGCTGCGCGGGCAATTCCGGGAGTGTGTGTACGCCGAAGTCATGGGCACCGTCTCGGCGCCGCACGAGGTCGAGGAGGAGATCGCTCACCTCTACCGGGTGCTCATGAATCGGGGAACAGATTTCCAGGCGCCGCCGGAAAGTTGACGGGGAAAACCCGTGAGAAATCCGTAGCCGCGGCGGTAACGCCGCGGCTGATTGATGGGAAGTATGCCGCCGCCTTAGGGCGGCGGCTACGAAGTTGACGAACGCATCTCATTGCACGGCGTGTGGCCATCCTCTCGCCGAGGACGGCCTGGGCGGCGTGTGCGCGTCGTGCCTGCTCAAACTCGTCGTGGAGGATGGCGGGACCAGGCTGCCCGAGGCGACTGCGGACACCGGCGGTGCGCGCTGGAGCATCCCCGGCTACGAAATCCACGAAGAAATCGCCCGCGGCGGCATGGGCATCGTCTATCGCGCGTGGCAACGAGACCCCGAGCGCCAGGTCGCCCTCAAGATGTTGCTGCCGCACCAGGCGGCGTCGCCCGGGATGCGCGAACGGTTCCATCTCGAAGCCCGGGCCATCGCCGCCCTGGAACATACGGCCATCCTGCCGGTGTACCACGTCGGCGAACACAACGGCCTGCCGTTCTTCACCATGAAGCTGGCCACGGGCGGCACGCTGGCGCAGCGCAAAGCCGACTTTGCGGGCGACTGGCGCCGCGCGGCCGAGTTGGCGGCGACGCTGGCCGACGCCGTTCAATTCGCTCACGAGCGCGGCGTGCTCCATCGCGATCTCAAACCCGGCAACGTGCTCTTCGATGAAGCCGGTCGCGCTTACGTGAGTGATTTCGGCCTGGCCAAACTCGCCGGCGTGGACAGCGATCTGACGCGCTCGGTCGAGTTCCTGGGCACGCCGCACTATGCCGCGCCGGAAGTGGCTGCCGGCTCGGCCCGGAGCGCCACCATCGCCAGCGACATCTACGGCCTCGGCGCGATTCTCTACGAACTGCTCGCCGGCCGCCCGCCGTTCGAGGCGGAAGGCGTGCCGGCGTTGCTGAAGAAGATCGCGGAGGAGGAACCGGTGCCGCCCCGGTTCGTAGCCGCCAGCGTCAGCCGCGGCGCCACCGCCGCGGCTACAAGTAACGCAATCCGTAGCCGCCGGCGTGGGCCGGCGGCTGATCCAGAGGAGATCGGCAGGGGCTTCACAGCCGCTGCTACCAGCAAGGCCGCCACCACGCCCGTTCCCCGCGATCTCGAAGTGATCTGCCTCAAATGCCTGGCCAAGGAGCCGACGCGCCGTTACGCCAGCGCGCGCGATCTGGCGGCCGACCTGCGGCGCTGGCTCGAGGGCCGCACCATCCTGGCGCGGCCGGCCACACCCTGGGAGCGCGTTCAGTCCTGGGCGCGGCGGAATCCCACGCTCGCCCTGATGGGGTCGGCGCTCGCCACGGTGCTCGTCGTGGCGGTGATCTGGCAGGCACGCTCCAATCGACAGCTCCAACACGCTCTTTCGGAATCGCTGCTGCGCCAGGCCCAACTGGAACGTTCCGGCGGCCACGCCGGGCAGCGCTTCGAAACGCTGGCCCTGGCCGCGCGCGCGGCCGAACAATGGCGCGCCGGCGCCAACCGCATGCCACTGTCGAACCGGGTCTCCTGGCGCAGTGAAGTCGCCGCGGCCTTGGCGTTGCCGGACCTCCGCCCGACGTGGCGCCGGCGCGTCCACGTCTCGCACGCGGAGAACGAGTTCGATTTCACCGCCGGACTGGATCGTTACATCGCGCCGGCACCCGAAGGCGGGTTCACCGTGTTTTCCTCCGCCGACCACCGGCCGTTGCACCACGTGGCCGGGCCCACCGACAACCCGGTGGCGAAACTCTGGCTCCATCCCGGTGGTTCGTGGGCGGCGGCGCGTTTCGCCGATGGCCACGGCGAACTTCACTTGCTGCCGGCGGCGCCCGAGTCGGCGCGGCGCTGGTACGGGACTCCGAATGCCGGCGTCATCATGGCCTTCGATCCCACGGGCGGGTATCTTGCGGCCATCAGCGTGGCCTCAACCGGGGACCGAATGGCGGAGGTCATCGATCTGAAGGCCGGCGTGACGGCCGCGCGGGTTCCCGCCACCGGCGCCACGGCGATGACCTTCGATGGGACGGGCAGCCAACTGGCACTCGGCGGCACCGCGCTCGCGGTGTGGCGTCTGGCGGACACCAACCGGCTTTGGTCCGCGCCGCTCAGCCATCACGCCAGCGCGCTCGCCTGGTCGGCTGATGGCGCGTGGCTGGCGGTGGCGCTCGACCGGCGGCGGCCAACGCAAGGCGACACGTTCCTGCCGGTGTTTCCCGTCCTGATCTTCGAGGCAACGAGCGGACGGCAGGATTCGACCTTTGGCGAATTTGATTCCCGGGTGGCGCGGCTGGCGTTTCACCCGACCAGCGACCGGCTGGCCGTCGCGACGTGGCAGAGCGGGCTGGTGTGGGGCCCGTTGCGCGCACCCGGGCAGCGCCTGTTCATCGAAGGCGCATTCCGGGCGCTCCGGTTCTCGACCGACGGCACCCGGCTCGGCTACGCGCCGGCGCGGGACGAGCTCGGAGTGCTCGAAGTGGTCGCGCCCGCCACGTTGCACGAATGGCGGCGCCATTCCCCCGCCACCGAAGACAGCTTCACGCTGGCGGCCAGCGCGGATGGCAGGTGGGTGGCCACCATCTCGTCCACGGCGTTGCGCCTCTGGGATGCGGACCGGCGGAAGGAAATCGATTCGCGACCAACACCGCGCAAGGGCGTCTGGGCCGAAGTTCTGTTCGGCCCGTCGAACGAGTGCCTCTACTACAGCAATCCGAGTTTCGGCGTACGGCGCGTGACGCTGACGAACGCCGCCGACGGCGGCCTCCGACTGGGCGAAGAGCGACTGGTGGGCGAGCCGCGCGGGTTCATCGCGACGCGTTTTGCGCCGGATGGCCGTTCGCTCGTGGTGGGCGATCATCGGCGGGTCATGCAGGGCGAGCGCGTTCCCCTGACCGTGTGGTTGTGGCCCGAGGCCGACCCCGCGCGCGCCCGCAAACTGGCGGACGGATTTCCCTTGAACGGCTACCGCCCGCTGCGCGGCGGCCGGTTTGCCGTCACCACCCATCAACTCGAGCCGGATGTCTGGATTTGGGACTTCGAGAGCGGGCAACGCCTGCGCAGCCTCGGCATCCCCATGCCCGTCAGCTCCGAGCCGACGCAGAACGGCCGCTGGCTGGTTACGCGGACGACCCAGGGCTTTGCCGTCTGGGAGGTCGGGACGTGGAAACGGCTGTCGCAATGGCCCGCCCGCGCGGATGAGGCGCCGCCCATGAACATTTTCAGCTCACCCGACAGCCGGATGATCGGCACGCACAACCCCGGCGGCCGTTTCGTGCTGCGCGAATTGCCGGGCGGCAACGAACTGCTCCTGCTCACGCCACCGCACCCGATTTCGGTCCAGCATTATCAGTTCAGCCCCGACAGCACCCGCCTGTTCTACCTCAGCGGCAACGGGCGGCTGTTCGATTGGGACCTGGCCCAAATCCGCGCCGAGCTGGCGAAGCTTCACCTCGACTGGTAGCCGCCGGCGTGAGCGGGCGGGTG
>DATLZF010000309.1:0-3653 GCA_035574135.1 Candidatus Methylomirabilota bacterium | reverse complement strand
CGGTTGCCAGATCTACACGCTGACCAACTACACCACGGCGCCGCTGGAATGGTCCGCGGTGCCCGGTGAGCCGTGGCTGGAGGTTTCTCCCGCCGGCGGCACGCTGGCGGGTCGCAGCTCCGTGCAGGTGACGGTATGCGTCGCGCCGGAGGCGGGAAACTTCGATCTCGGCAACCGCTCGGCGACGGTCACCTTCTCCAACCACGTCAGCGGCGTGGCACAGAGTCGGGCGGCCGGGTTGCGGGTCATGGCCTTTGCGCCCATGCCGTTTCTGGATGATTTCGAGAGCGGGCGGTTTCAGTCGCATTGGAACATCGCCGGCACCGGAGCCGCCCGCGCGCAGGTCACCGAGGCCAGCGCGCCCCATGCGGGGCGGTTTCATCTCACGCTGGATGGCGCCGGGGTCAACGAGTTCAGCCGTAACGAGGTCACGCTGGGGTTGGACCTGGCCGGTTACTCGAACGTCGTGCTGCGCTTCGTGGCGCGGAACATCGGCGATGAAGCCGACGCGCCGCCGGCCAGCCCCTTCCGCGACGGGGCGGATTTCGACGGCGTGGCCATCAGTGCCGACGGGGTGCTCTGGTACGAGGTTCAGCCGTTGCGCTACATCCCGACGCGCGACACGCAGTTCGTGGTGCATCTCGACGAAGTGATGGTCGCGCACGGTCTGAGTTATACGCCTGCGTTTCGCATCCGGTTCAACCAGTTTGACGACTACGCCATTCCGTTCGACGGCCTCGCGCTCGACAATGTCTCCGTCACGGGTGACCCCGTGCGCCGCCTGGCGCTGCACCTGCCGCTGGAGCTGCCGGAGAATGCCGGTGTGCGGACCAATGCTGCCGCCGTGCGCCTGTCCGTCCCCGCTCCCGCCGACGTCGTGCTGCAACTCCGCTCGGGCAACCCGGCGCGGTTGCAGGTGCCAACCACCGTTGTGCTGCCGGCCGGTGCCACCGAGGCGTTCTTCGATCTCTCCGCGCTGGATAACGAACGGCTCGATGGAGCCGAACCCGTCAGCGTCGCGGCCGTGGCGGAGGGCTACTTCGTGCCGCCGGCCAGCCTGACGGTGCTGGACGACGAACAAGCCCGCCTGCGCGTGAGGGCGCCCGTTTCTGGGCGTGAGGGCGAAGGACTCAGGGCCGGCGCGGGCCGGGTGATCCTCGATGCCCGGCCGACGCGAGACCTCGTCGTGGCGCTCACAGCCACGCCGGCGGAGGCGGTGTGGGTGCCGCCCTTCGTGACCGTGCCCGCTGGTCAGAAGGGCGTGGACTTTGACGTGATCATCAACGACGACACGAAGCTGGATGGGTGGGAGCAGGCGGTGTTGATCGCGCGCGTCCCCGGCTGGCCGGAAGGGCGGGCCACGTTTTACATCGAGGACGACGATGTGCCGGGCGTGACGGTCGAGTTGCCGGACTCCATCAGCGAGGCGGCCGAGGCGACCTCCATCCGGGGCACGGTGCGGCTGCGGGCCGGCTTTTCCACCAATGTTGTTGTCAGTCTGCTCTCCGACAACCCGCGTCGCCTGCGAGTGCCGGCGGCCGTGGAGATTGCGGCGGGGCAGTTGAGCGCCGAGTTTGCGCTCGAACCGATGGATGACCGGCTCATTACCGGGCCCGTCTCCGTTGTGGTGTCCGCCGGTGCCTGCGGCCTGCGGCCCGCCACGGCGACGGTGCGGATTCTCGACGACGAGATTCCAGTGGTGCCCTACGCGCCCCGGCCGTCGGAGGGCGAGGCGGGGGTTTCTCCCCGGGCGGACCTGGCCTGGCGCAGCGGGGTTGGCGACATCGCGGTCAACGGAGGCTTTGAAGCCGGCAGTTTTGCCGGTTGGCACCAGAAGAACGACGGCTATGGCACCTGGGTGATCAACGATGGCACGTTCGATCCCGAAGGCCCCGAGGGACCCACGCCGCCGCGCGAGGGCGCCTACAGCGTGCTGACCCAGCAGATCGGAGCCGGCGATCATGTGCTTTACCAAGACGTGGCCCTGCCGGCGGACCTGCGCTCGGCGCGGTGGAGCTGGTGGCAACGCGTGCGCAACCACGGCGCGGAGTTCGTCTCCCCGAACCAGGAGTTTCGCGCCGAGGTGCGCGACACGAACGACGTGCTGCTGGCGGTTGCCTTTGCCTCCCGGCGCGAGGATCCGTTGCTCGGGCCGTGGGAGGAGCGTTCATTCGATCTGTCGCCCTGGCGCGGCCGGACGGTGCGGCTGGCCTACGTGCAGCACGACAACCTCGGCTACTTCAATGTGCATCTCGATTCGATTCGCGTGCACCTCACCGCCTCGGGCGAGCCGGTGTTCGACGTGTTCTTCGGCACGACGACGAATCTCGGCGCGGCGGCGTGGGCCGGCACCACCGCCACGCCCGCCTGGGCGCTCCCTGAACTGGACCTGGATACGACCTACTATTGGCGTGTGGTGTCACGGATGGGCGGCGCGCGGGCCGAAAGCCCCGTGTGGTCGTTCACCACCCGGTCGGTGGGCCCGCTGCATCGCTTCGCCTGGTCGTGGATCCCCTCGCCGCAGCCGCTGGGTCAGGCGATACCGGTGACGCTCACCGCGCAGGACGACCTTGGGGAGACAGTGACGAACTTCCACGGCGCCGTGGCCCTGACCGGCCTGCCGGGCAATGGCAATGCCGGGGCCGTGGTCATCACGGAAATCGATGCGGGCAACGACGACCGGGTCGAGTTCGCCAACGCGGCGGGCCGGCCGGTGGATATTTCGGATTGGGAGGTGGTCTTCTACGAGGTGCGATCCTGGCCCGCGCCGCATTTCACGTTTCGCATCCCCGCGGGGACGGTGTGCGAGCCGGGCGACCTGTTCCTGGTGACCATGCGGGGCGCGGCGCCGGGGGACTACCCGTTCTTCTTCACCGGCACGAACCTGAACTGGAGCGCCTTCCGGTTGAACAACCCCATCGCCGTGCTCCTGCGCGATCGGGCGGGTGTCATCGTCGATTTCGCCTGTGCGGTGGACGCGAACCCGGGGCGTATCGCGCAGCCCGCGCCTGTTCCCGGCGCGGAGTGGCTCGGCAACCCCATCACGGCCAACACCAACACGGGCTGGAGCTACCAGCGCGTTGGCTCGCTCGATCACAACGACGCTTCCGACTGGATCGTCGGTCCGGCCACGCCGGGGCTGAGGAACGAGGGGCTGCAACTGCCTTTTCCGCCGCGCGCGACGGTCAGCATCTCCCCGGATGTGGCCAGCAACTTTGTGAACGGGGTCTGGACCGGCACTGTCACCGTGAGAGAGCCCGCGCCCCTCATGACCCTTCAGGCCGTGAGCGATGACGGCCCCCTCGGCTTCTCGGACTCCTTCACGGTCACGGCTGCCAACGATGTGGCGATCGCGGCCGTGGTCAATCCCAACCTTCCCATCGTGGGTGACGAGGTCACTTACACGTTCACCGTGGACAACTCGGGCCCTGACCGCTCGGGCGCGGTCAGATTGCGGTATCAGCCGGTCGCCGGGTCGGTCTTCGCGTCCGCCCACGCCTCGCAGGGGAGTTGCGCCCGCGAGGGCGATGCCGTGGTGTGTGATCTGGGCAGCGTCGAGGCCGGACTGCCCGCCATCGTGGCGGCGAGGTTTCAGGTGCTGACGCCCGGGCCGGCCACGGGGGAAGTCATCCTGGAGATGGAATCACCTGATG
>DATLZF010000308.1:0-2125 GCA_035574135.1 Candidatus Methylomirabilota bacterium | reverse complement strand
AGTCCACCTGGGTGTATGCGGTGCAGGTCAGCGCCACAGCGCAGACATCCCCGCCGCAGATCACGCTCACGTGGCCCGCGGACCCCTACGGAGCAACCAGCTACACGGTATATCGAAAGACCAAGGAATCGACCTCGTGGGGAACGGGCGCGTCGCTATCCGGCAGCGCCACGAGTTACGTGGACTCCAACGTCGCCGTCGGCGGCTCGTATGAGTATCAGATCGTCAAGCAAGGCTCCCTCGGCTACCGCGGCTACGGCTACATTCACGTGGGCGTCAACGCCCCCCTGGTGGATGACCGCGGCAAAGTCATCCTCGTCGTGGACAACACCCACGCCGCCAGCCTCGCCTCGGAACTGAACCGCCTGCAACAGGACCTCGCCGGGGACGGCTGGACAGTCATTCGCAGGGATGTCTCCCGCGCGGACACGCCAGCCAACATCCGCAACGCCATCCGCGCCGAATACAACGCCGACCCGGCAAACGTCAAAGCGGTGTTCCTCTTCGGCCGCATCCCGGTGCTGCGCTCCGGCAATTTGAATGTGGACGGCCATGAGGCCCGGCCCATGCCCGCCGACGTTTTCTACGGCGACATGGACGGCAACTGGACCGACGGCAACGGAGACGGCATTTGCGATCAGAACACGATCCCTTCCGACATCGACCTGATGGTTGGCCGCGTGGACTTCGCCAACATGCCGGGCAACGGCCTGGGCTTTCCAAGCGAAGTGGAATTGCTCCGCCGGTACCTGAACAAGGACCACAATTTCCGGCACGGCATCCTGACCGCGCCGCGCCGCGGCCTGGTGGGCAACCGTTTCGGTGACTTCAGCGGGCAGGCCTTCGCCGCGAGCGGCTACCGCAGCTTCTCCGCCTTCTTCGGCGCGAACAACACCTTCACGGCGAACTCGGACGACGGCGCGCCCGCCGCGGATCGTTGGAGTTCCATGCTCGCCGGCAACAGCTACCTGTGGGCCTACGGTTGCGGTGGCGGCAGCACGGTCAGCATGAGCGGACTGGGCACGCACGGCGCCTACAACGACGTGTGGTCCATCGACCTCGTCGGCCAGGACGCCAAGGCGATTTTCTACATGATGTTCGGAAGCTGGCTCGGCGACTGGGATCAGCCGGACAACATCATGCGTTCGGGACTTGCGACGCCGAATTACGGCCTGACCTGCTCGTGGTCGGGGCGGCCGCATCATTACTATCACCACATGGCGCTGGGCGAGACGGTCGGCTACGGCATCCGGCTGAGCCAGAACAACAGCGGGCTTTACCAGAACCAGGTCAACAGCCAGTTGCGCGGCATTCACATCGCGCTGATGGGTGATCCCACCTTGCGCCTGCATGTGGTCTTGCCTCCGCAGGGTCTTGCCGCCATCCAAGGCGCCAGCGGCGTCAGCCTGAACTGGCTGGCATCGCCGGACAGCAACATCGTCGGCTACCACGTCTATCGCGCCACGAGCACCGCCGGGCCGTTCACACGGCTGACCGGCTCGCCGGTCAGCGGCACGACCTTCCTCGACACTTCGGTCCTGAGCGGCAACCACACCTACATGGTCCGCGCGGTGAAACTGGAAACCGCCGCCAGCGGCAGTTATCACAACGCCAGCCAGGGGATATTCCAGGTGATCGGCGGCGGCCCGGCGCCGACGCTGCCCACCGTGGCTGTCACCGCGTCCGATGCCACCGCGGCGGAACCCGGCACGGACACGGGCGCGTTCACGATCAGCCGCACGGGCAGCACGACGCTGCCGTTGACGGTCAACTACACGCTCGGCGGCACGGCCAGCAGCTCGGATTACCAGGCGCCCGGCACTTCGGTGACAATTCCCGCGGGCGCCAGTTCCGCCACCCTCATTGTGACACCGTTGGACGACACGGCAGTTGAAGGCAGTGAAACCGTCCTGCTCACGCTCGCCAGCAGCGCGGCCTACAACATCGGTTCGCCCGACAGCGCCACGGTTGCGATCAACGACAACGATTCCACGCCGCCGCTGGGCGCACCCCTCGTCACGGTCGTGGCGAGTGACGCGACGGCGACGATTGGCACGAGCGACAACGCGGAGTTCACCTTTGCGCGCACTGGCGACACGACCAGCGCGTTGACCGTGAATTACAC
>DATLZF010000307.1:0-3867 GCA_035574135.1 Candidatus Methylomirabilota bacterium | reverse complement strand
CAACCTTCGACAGTCTTCAGATCACCCGCCTCGATCTCGTGTCGCCAGAGCCGGGCGCCACCTTCGTGGCCCCGGCGGATATCTCGATCGTGAGCCGCATTCAGGCGGAGTCGCCTTTTTCGGGCACCGTCGAGTTTTTTGCCAACGGAGAAAAGATCGGCGAAGCGCCCGGCAACACGGGCTGGATGCTCTGGAGCGGTGTGGCGGCCGGTACCTACGAACTAACCGCGCGTCTGACCAATGCCACCGGCGCCAGCCTCGAGTCGGCGCCAATCACCGTGGAGGTCACCTCCGGGCCGGGCCAGTCCTTGTTTCTGGGCAACGACCGCGCCACCGGGGGCGACTGGATCGGCGTTTACGGCACGGAAGGTTACCTGATTGCGGGCCATGCCCGGGCCTTGCCCGCCGGAGTCGCGACCGCCGTGGAAAACGCCGAGGTGCTCGTGCTCGACGATCCTTCGACCGATGGCCACGCGCTGCAAAAGACCAACGGTGTAGAACGCATTGCCTCCCGTTGGCAGGCCGATTCACAGTTCCGATTCCTGATCGAAACGACCGATGGACAGGCGCACCGCGTGACCGTTTATCTCGCCGCTCTCGACGCCCAGCCGCGGTTGCTCGAGGTGCGGGTGTTGGATCAGGCTACGCGGGCGGTCCTGGACCGGCGCTCGATTTTTGTCGCCGGCAACCCGGCCCACTTGCGCTGGTCGCTCCGCGGGCGGGTGGAGCTCCAGATCGCGCGCCTCACCGGCCCCAACGCCGTGGCCAGCGGCTTGTTCTTCGATCCGGATCTGAACCAGGCCCCGGTGGTGAACATCCTTCAGCCGATCAGTGGCGCGGTGTACACGCTCCCGGCTCAGGTTGCCATCGAGCTGGTCGCCAGCGATCCGGACGGGCAGGTGACGCATGCGGAGGTGTTGGCGGATGGCGAAGTGTTGGCCTCCTTCGCACAACCGCCCTACCAGTTCATCTGGACCAATCCGCCCCCCGGTTCACACCTCCTGATGGCGCGGGCGGTGGACGAGCGCGGCAAGAGCTCCCTGTCGCCGGGGACGCCTTTGGAGGTCGTTCTGCCCCCGACCCGCGCCCGTTTCCTGGGTGTGGAGGCCGCGACAGGAGGATCGTGGAGGAGCCGCTATGGTTCGGAGGGGTTGAGCATGCCCCTGGATGCCACCAACTATTTCATTCCCATGCGGGTATCCTTCGCGGCCGCGGACACCGCATTGTGGACAGGCATGACGGACGAACTCCGGGCGCTGGAGCGGGCCTTCGAGCCCGGGCGGATGGCCGCGGCCTGGTATTCACCCACCGACTTCAACATCCGCGTCGGGTTCGATGACGATCGTCTTCACCTCGTCTCGCTCTACCTGCTCGACTGGGATTCCTTCACGCGCCGGCAGCGTGTGGACGTGGTCAATCCATGGACGGAGGAGCTGCTTTCCCGGGTCGAGTTTTCCGATTTCCACGACGGCCGGTACGCCCAATGGCTGGTGGAACGCGAGGTGGAGTTCCGGATCGCCCGTCTGGCGGGCAATGCCGTGGTGAGCGGTTTGTTTGTCGATCCGTCCCCGGTTCCCTACTACGACTGGGTGCGAGGCCACTGGCCATCCGCCTGGGCCGACGACACCGTGGCCGGCACCACCCGCGATCCGGACTTCGATCAGTTTGTGAACGTGGTCGAGTACGCGCTCGGCCTGAACCCTGGCTTGGCTGAGGCGCAGGCGTTCTCGCGCGTTCGGTGGACCGGAGACCGTTTGGAGATGAGCTTTCGCCGCCTGGCGGACGCCTCCGGCGTGAGTGTGACGCTGGAGGTCTCGGAAGATTTGCAATTCTGGCGGGACGTCACAGAGGAAGTGGAGACGGTATCCGTCGCCCGCGATGGACGCTACGAACTCGTCACTGTCCGGAGTGTGGCCGGCACCCCGGCGGCTCGCTTCTTCCGCCTGAAAGTGGTGGCGGATGGCGCCGCCGTGGCGCCTTGAGCCGGCTGAGGTACGGCCGCGCCGGGAGCGCGCGTTGCTGTCGCCCCCCGGTCCCCCGTGCTTGCCATCACCCGGGCGCCTCATTAACGTCGCTTCGGGTCCCCGCCCCAGGATCGGAGCGGCCGGCCCGACCATGATTCGCTCGTTTGCGTTCACCACCCAGGGCCGATTGCACACGAAGGACATCGAAATCTTTCTGATGCCCACGTTGCTGGCTGATACGAACCTTTTCCTGTGGGTGGACCTGGAGAATGCCACGCCCGAAGAGACGCGCACGGTGCTGGACGGGATTTTTCATTTTCATCCCCTCTCCATCGAGGATTGCGTCAAAGAAAGCCCCTCGCCCAAGGTCGAGGAATACTCGCCGAAGGAGGAGGACCGGTTTGCGCCCTACCTGTTCATGGTGATCCACGCGGTGGATTACAGCCGCAAGGATGGCGTGTTCGCCACCCGGGAGCTGAATTTCTTTCTCGGGAAGAACTTTCTCGTCACTTATCACACCGTGCCCCTGAAGAGCATCCAGACCACGGAAGAGCGCTGCCTGCGAGGCACCGTGCACGTGGCGCGGGCGCCGGACCGGGTGGCGCACACGTTGCTGGACGGGATTGTCGAGAACTACAAGCCGGCGCTGGAGGAGCTGTCGCTGGAGATCGCCGAACTGGAGGGCGAAGTGGTGGCGCGGCCGAGCAAGAAAACGCTCAATCGCATCGTGCAGATCAAGAAGGAGGTGCTGCACCTGCGCCAGATCATCGGCCCACAGCGGGAGGTGCTGGCGCGCTTCGCCAAGGGCGAGTTCAAGCTCATCCGGCCGCATCTGGTGCCGTATTATCGCGACGTGTACGATGGCCTGTTTCACATCTACGAACTGGCCCAGGCCTACACCGATTCGCTCACGGGCATCCTCCAAGTGTACCTGAACATGTCCTCGAACCAGACCGGTGAAGTGGTCAAGCTGCTGACCATGATCACCGTCATCACCACGCCGCTCACCGTGGTGGGCACCTGGTATGGAATGAACTTCAAGCACAACTTCCCCGAGCTGGAATGGAGGTACGGCTACGCCCTGGCCGCCGGCGTGACGCTGATCTCGACTTTGTTGACGTGGCTGTGGTTCAAGCGCAAGAAGTGGTTGTAGTGCCGGTGCGCCGGCGGGCCGGCCGCGCCGCGGGTTGAGACGAGATGCCTCCAGCCAAATCAAACTTCCTCGACAAGGTGCTCGGTCGCATCGGCCGGCTCGACAAAGAGGGTTTGCAAACGGTGGTGGAACGCCTGGCGCGGGAGCGATCGTTTCTCGAAACGCTGTTCAACACCATCGAGGATGGCGTGCTGGTGGTGGACGAAGCCGGACGCATCCTCTACTTCAACCAGTCCGTCACGCGGCTGCTCGGCCTGCCGGCGGCCACGGCCGAAGGCCAGCCCGTCTCGCAGTTCCTGCCCGAGCTGGACTGGGAGAAGATCTTGGCCGCCGACGCCGCCGGCGGACCGCGGGTCATCCGTCATGAGTTTGAAGTGTCCTATCCGCGCCCGCGCTTCCTCAACCTGTACGCCGCGCCGCTGGATGGAGACGCCGTGGGCAGTTCCGGCCTGGCCTTGATCCTCCACGACGCCACCGAGGCGCGGCAGAAAACCTTCGAAGCCATTGAAAGCGAGCGCATCCAGGCGCTGACCCTGCTGGCCGCCAGCCTCGCGCACGAGATCGGTAATCCGCTCAACGCTCTCTACATCCACCTTCAACTCATGGAGCGCGAGCTCAAGAAGCTCCGGTCGGAGCTGGCCGCGCCACCCAACCCTCCAACCCGCGGCAGCCCCCGCCGCGGCGGGCTGACCAGCGGATTGAAGGCGGACGAAATCGTCCACAAGCTGGAAGGCTACCTCGGCGTGGCTC
>DATLZF010000306.1:0-2111 GCA_035574135.1 Candidatus Methylomirabilota bacterium | reverse complement strand
ACGCCCAGTTTCTTGCCCCCGGCCCCACGCACTGGTTTGGCACGGACGTTCACGGGCGCGATTTGCTGGCGCGCGTTTTCTTCGGCGCGCGGATTTCCCTGCTGGTGGGCCTGGTGGGGACGATGGTGGCCTTCCTCATCGGCGTGACCTGGGGCGCGGTGGCGGGCTACGTCGGCGGGCGTTGGGACAACCTGATGATGCGCTTCGTGGACATCCTGTATTCCCTGCCGTCGATCCTCTTCGTGATCGTGCTGGTGGCGGTGTTTCAGGAACACGTCAAGGGCTGGCTGGAACGGACCTTTGGCAGCCATGCCACCGCTTATGCACCGATGCTCTTCCTGTTCTTTGGCCTCGGTGCCGTGTCCTGGCTGACCATGGCGCGCATCGTGCGCGGTCAAGTGCTGTCGTTGCGGGGGCGGCAGTTCGTGGATGCCAGCCGGGCCCTCGGAGCCGGGCCGGTGTGGATTCTGCGGCGTCACATTCTGCCCAATGTTTACGGTGTCATCATCACCTACCTCACGCTGACGATGCCGGCCATCATTCTCTACGAATCGTTCCTGAGCTACCTCGGCCTCGGCATCCAACCGCCGATGTCGAGTTGGGGATCGCTCATTGCCGAGGGCGCCCAACAACTCAACCCCATCCGGGTTTACTGGTGGCTGCTGGTCTTCCCGGCCGGCCTGCTCGTGTCCACGCTCATGGCGCTGAACTTCCTCGGCGACGGACTGCGCGACGCCTGGGATCCGCGAGCGGACACGCGGTCGGAGGACTGATCTCGAAGCCACCATGCCGATTTTCCGCTGCTGCTGACCATGCAAACTGCCGTGACCATTTCGCTCGTGCCGGAGGCCCGAGGGGGGCCGTTCGTGTTTTGGGAGGATCTCGCCGCCGGCTGTGCCCGAGCGGCCGCACTGGGATTCGCTGCCGTAGAAGTGTTTCCGCGATCGGCTGAGGACCTGGATGCCCGTCAGTTGCGCCGGTGCCTGACCGAACACCATCTCAAGCTGGCCGCGGTCGGCACCGGCGCCGGCTGGGTGGTGCACAAGCTGCGTCTGACGGATCCCGATCCGGCGGTCCGCGGCCGGGCCCGGCAATTCATCGCTGCGCTGATCGACTTCGCCGGTGCCTTCGGCGCGCCGGCCATCATCGGTTCGATGCAGGGACGCCACGAGAGCGGGGTGACGCGGCCGCAGGCGCTCGGTTGGCTGGCGGAGGCGCTGGAGCAGCTCGGGCCGCGTGCCCACGCCCACGGCGTGCCGCTCTTGTTCGAGCCGCTGAACCGTTATGAGACCAACCTCATCAATACGGTGGCCGACGGTCTTGAACTGCTGCGGCCGTTGCGGACGCGGAACGTGAAGCTCCTGTGCGACCTCTTCCACATGAACATCGAGGAGGCATCGATTCCTGAGGCGCTCCGCCGGGCCGGTGCGACCGTCGGCCATGTGCATCTGGCGGACAGCAACCGGCGCGCGGCCGGGCTGGGCCACACCGATTTCGGGCCGGTGATTCAGGCCCTGCGCGAGGCGGGCTACGACGGGTATTTGTCCGCCGAGGTCCTGCCGTTGCCGGATTCCGAGACGGCGGCGCGGCAGACCATCGCCTTCGCGCGCGACCTCGGCTCGGCGTTCACTGCGGGCGCCTCAGCAGATCGAGCGGATTGAACCGGGGCGGAGGATTGGTGCCGGCGGCATTGGTGCGGCTTTGATTGGTGGAAGCGCCGGACAGCAGGCCGCCCACGTTCTTGAGCAGCTCGCCCGTCTTTTTGTCCAGGCCGGGGATCTTGTCCCCCAGCAGTTGCAGGGCGGAGCCGGCCAGAGATTTCAAATCGCGCGTCAGTTCGGGTTTGGGTTCGGCGAGCGTGCCCGTCACGCGGATGAAGTCGGGCAGCCGGGCGTAGGCGGCGTTTGTGGGCGTGTCCTTGGGCACGAGCTGAATCTTCTCGGCCAGCCCACGACGCAGAGCGAAAGTCATCGGCCATTTCTCGATTCGCGAGGCCATGGGCGCATCGGCCAGCGAAAGGCTGCCTGCCGTCGCCGCCGTGAAGGCCGGACTGACGAGTTCGAACCGGCCGACATGGACGATTCCGTTCGAAGCCGTGAGGCTGGCGTCCA
>DATLZF010000305.1:0-8131 GCA_035574135.1 Candidatus Methylomirabilota bacterium | reverse complement strand
GGACAGCAGGGTGGAAACAAGCAGGCACAAAGCCCATCGGGAAGAACTCATGGTTCGGACCATGCCCGCGATCCAGCGGGAAGTCAAAGTGACAGTTCGGCGACGACGCGATCGAAGTTGCAGGCCCCGCAAGAGGACGTGAAATTGCGGAGACCGGCCCGGCGGCCGCTGTCTGCCCGCCTACTTGATGCCCGCCTACTTGAGAGCGCCCTCGACCATGCCCCGAAAGGCCGCCTTGTGCTCGTTGGCCAGAGCCACCGGCGCCGTGAGGCGGATGAACACGTTGCCCTGATCGCTCTCGATGATGGCGCCCAACAGGGCCGTGTTGGGCTGCGGCGTCTTGGGTCCGCCGGGCATGCCGCTCAGATACGTACCCTCGGCCTGCACGTAGGTGACCTTGCGCTTGCCGACCGTCACCTCCTCGGTCTTGGCGCCGATCTTCTCCCGGGGCTCTTCAAATTGGCTGAACCAGCGGTCCACGTTGGCCTGCACCCCGCCGCCGCCGCCGGCGCCGAAGTGAAAGAAGATGACCTCGCCGCTCTGATCCTTGCCGGTGCCCGGGATGCGCAACTGCGCCTTGCGCATGGGCGACGTGCTCTCGACCCATTGCCACGCAGCGGGCCGGCTGAAGGTGAACTCGCTCACTTTGAACGTGGCGGGAGCCTCCGCAGCCGTCACGGCCAGGGCATTGAACAACAAAAACGCGAGAAGAGAGCGGTGTCCGTATGTCATACTGCGATGAAACGCGACGCCGGCCGGCAAGTCAACCCGCCTCAGCAATCCGGAAACGATCAGCCCCGGCGCTCTCCTGCGGGCCGCAGCGCCAAAGCGGCGCCCTCTGCCGTCATCAGCTCCGCGCGGCCTTGCCGGGCCGGCCGCTTTCAATCCCCCTCGCAGAGATCCACGGAGCGCCCCTTCTGGATGGACTCGAGCACGGCGAAGGTCAGCACCATGCTCTGCCGCGCCCGGGCGTAGGGGAGCGGATGCTCCGCCTCGCCCCGCAGGAACGCCAGCCAGCGGTCCATCTGCTCGGCGTGTCCCTTGGACGCATAGGATCGCCGCACCACCTGCCGCTGCCGATGAAGGACCAGCTTTTGAAAATTCACCACTTCGGCAGTCAACCCGGCAGCGACGACCGTCAGGGTCTCCTTCGGCCACGAACTGTCGCCCTCGGCCGAGTAGAGGAGCTGTCCACTGGAACCGTCTTCAAACTCGACCTGGGCCGTGACGCTGTCGGGGAACGGCAGCCGTCCGGTCGCCGGCCACGTCGTTTGCGCCAGCACCCGCACCGGGGCCGAATCGAACAGAAAACAAAAGTAATCGAGGAAGTGACACGCCTCGCCCAGCACGCGACCACCGCTCTCCGCCAGGTTCGCATACCAGTGCCGCGGATCGAGCGGCCCCGCCAGCACGCGAAAACTGGCGACCTTGGGTCCCGAGACACCCGCCAGTGTCCGTTTCAATTCCACGCTGGCCGGCGCAAACCGACGATTGAAACCGACCTGCACCGAGCCGGATGACTTCGCCGCGGCTGCATCAATCTCCACGAGCTCCGCGCGGCTCAGGCACAGCGGTTTCTCGACGAACACGTGCCGCCCCGCCTCCAGCGCCGCGCGCACCAGCGGCGCGTGCGAGTGGTGCCGCGTGGCGATGAGCACGGCCGCCCCATCGTCCGCCCGACCTCTCAGCAACGCCATCGCATCGGTGTCGGCCCGATCAAAGCCGAACTTCGTTCTGACATGGTTCGCGCTCAGCGCCGTCTGATTCACCACCGTGCCCAGCGTGATGCGGCCCCGCAGGTGCGGCAGCAACATGGTGCGGGCGAAGTTGCCGGCCCCGATCACATCCAGCCTCCTTACCGGAGCGGCCACCCACAGCGCCCGGCCCGAAGAAACCTCCGCCGGTGCAACGCCCCTTCGGCTCCCGCTCCCCTCTGCCGCCGCCACTGCCGTCTCCGCCTTCGCCGGTTCGTACTCCAGCACCACGCCGATGTCATTCGAGTTCTTGTCCAGCAGGTCCCGGTAAACGGACAAGCTCTCGGCAAACGGCACGCGCCGCGTGGTCACGGCACCCGGATCGAGCGCGCCCGATTCCATCAGGTGCAGGCACGCCTCGAAATTGCGCTGCTCCGTCCAACGCACATGATCGACGGGGTAATCAATGCCACCCCATTCGTAGGAAGGATCGTAGCGACCCGGACCGTAGCTGCACGAGTAACGGACCTCGATCTCCTTTTCGTAAGCCTCCTTCCAGGGCAGATCCACGCGTGTATTGCCCACCACGACGAGGCAACCCCGGCCGCGCAAGCCCTCCAGAGCCTGGAGAGTCGGCGTGTTGTCGCTCGTCGCCGTGGCCAGCACGGCGCCATCGACTCCCACACCTCCGGTCCACTCGCGAATCTCCTCGGCCAGACTCTGACCCGGCGCAATCACCACGCGCTCGGCGCCCATGGCCAGGGCAAACGGGCGTCGGGCGGGCGCCACATCGACCGCCAGAACACGCGCTCCGTTGATTCGCAGCAACGCCGTGACGAGCAACCCCACCAGCCCCTGCCCCAGCACCAACACCCGGTCGCCCAGACGGGGCTCGAGCCGCCGGACGGCCTGCAAGGCGATACTGGCCAGGGTGGTATAAGCGGCCCGCCAGTTCTCGACCCCGGCTGGCACCCGCGCCGCCAACAGATCAGGCACGGCAATGACCTCCGCGTGAAACGCGCATTCGTTGCCCCCGCAGGCGACGCGGTCCCCCACGCGGAAGCGGGTATTGAGCGGATCGACGGCCTGCACGATCCCGGCGGCGCTGTAGCCCAGCGGCGTCGGGGATTCGAGGCGGTTGCGCACCTTTTCGTAGGCCGCGCGCCACCCCAGGGTCCGGGCCGTGTCGAGAACCTTGCGCACCTGATCGGGCCGGGCGCGGGCCTTTTGCAGCAGGTTCATCCGGCCCTGCTCGACCTTCATGCGCTCGGTGCCCGGGCTGATGACCGAGTGGGTCACCCGCACGAGGATGCCACCGGGCGGCGCCACCGGCGTCGGCACCTCTTGGAGTTCGATCCGGCCGTCCTGATACTGGGCGATCTGTTTCACGCTGCGTCGGCGGCTACTTCACTCGAATTCGTCGCGCACGGGCAAGGCGTAACTCGGCCACGGGGCGTGCCCTTCGCCCGAAACGCCCGAGCGGGGTGAGCCGCGACCACGGCTCTGCGGATGCCCCCGGTGCGTCGATCCGGTTGCCCCTGTCGCGTTGCATGGCCCCGGCCCGGCTCCGCCTCGGCACGCGGCAATGACTCTGGTCCCCGCGCTATTTCCCGCTCGTTTTGGCCGGCCTCGCGGCTTACCCTTGGCCGCATCGGAATGCGCCGTTGGCTATCCCAACCTCCCAGGATCTGCGTGGCCGGTCTGCTTGCCCTGGCGTGCGCCCTGGTGGGCCTGGCGCTGCGGCATCCCGGCTCCGCACTCGTGCGCGCCAGCTATGACAGCTATTTCCGATGGCTTCGGCTGGTCGAAGGCGCTCCCGCCGACGCGCCGGTGGTCGTCGTCTATCTCGATCTCGAGTCCTACCTGCGCGAGCGTCAGGACCCGGCCCGGCCATGGCCCCGCGCGCTGCACGCGCAACTGGTGCGTCGGCTCACCGCCGCCGGCGCGCGGGCGGTCGTGTTCGACATCGTTTTCGACACGCCCGGCCCCGCCGCGGCTGCAGACACCGCCTTTGCCGCCGCTCTGGCCGCCCACGGGCGCACGGTGCTGGCCGGGGAATTGAGCGTCTCCAGCCAGCGCACGAGCGAGGGAGCGTGGCCACGGGCAACCCGGCTCGTCCTGCCGGCGGAGCCCTTGCGCACCGCGGCCACGGCTTGGGGTTTGGGCGAGGTCGCGGTTGATGAAGATTTCGTGGCGCGCCGGCATTTCGCCGGCCGGTGGGCAGGGGCAGACGAGCACCTGAGCCTGACGTGGGCGGCGGGGCGCGTGCTTGGCTTGGACAGCGTGCGCCAGCCGGCGGCATCGCCGGAGCGGTGGCTTCGCTACTACGGTCCGCCATTCGCTCTGCCCCACGTCAGCTTCAGCCAGGCGCTGGATCCGCAGGCTGTGGCCGATGCGGTTTTCCGGGACAAGGTGGTGTTCGTGGGCGCGCGACCCATGGCCGGATTGTTGCGGGAGCGCCGGGACGAGTTCCGCAGTCCGTTTCGGGCCTGGCGCGAGCGCGATTTGTTCATGCCGGGCGTCGAAGTCCACGCCACGCAAATGCTGAATCTCATCCGGGGCGACTGGCTGACGCGCCCGGACCCGCGGACGGAAGCGGTCACCCTCCTGCTCACCGGCGCGCTGTGCGGCCTCGGGTTGATCGGCTTGCGCCCGGTGTGGGCGACGATGGCCGCCCTGGGAGGCGGCGGCGCGGTGGCCCTCGGCGCGGTGGCGCTGCACCGCGGAACAGGCGTGTGGTTTCCCTGGCTGATCGTGGTGGGAGCGCAACTGCCGTTGGCCTTGAGCGTGTCGCTTCTTCATCACACCGTCGGATGGGTTCGCACCCGCCGCCGGCTGGAGGCCGCTCAACGCGAGGCCGAGACACGCATTCGCGAACAGGCCGCCCTCCTGGAGAAGGCCCATGACGCGATTCTCGTGCGTGATCTGGCAGGCCGGCTGACCTACGCCAACCCCAGTGCCGAGCGACTCTTCGGCTGGTCGAAGAGCGAATTGCAAGCGGAGGCCGCGGCCAACCTCTTCGCCGATGCCGCCGCCGCGCGGGCGCAACACCAAGCCCTCGAACGCGGCGAATGGAACGGCGAGTTGCGGCAGGCGACCCGCGACGGGCGCATCCTGACCCTCGAGAGTCGCTGGACGCTGTTGCGCGACGATCAGGGCAGGCCGAGAGGACTGCTCATCATCAATTCCGACGCCACGGAGAAAAAGCAACTGGAGGCCGAGTCACTGCGTCTCCAACGCATGGAGGCCATCGGCGCACTGGCCGGAGGGATGGCGCATGATCTGAACAACGCCCTCGCTCCCATTCTAATGGGTACCCAACTCCTGCGCCGCGACGCGCGGGACGAGAACAGCCGACGCATCCTCTCTCTGATGGAATCGAGCACTCGCCGCGGCGCGGAGATGGTGCGGCAGGTTCTTCTTTTCGCGCGGGGCCGGCAGGGTGACTTGGAGAAGCTCGATCTCCGCCCGCTGGTGAAGGAGATGGAGCGACTGGCGCGGGACACTTTTCCTCCCAACATCACTGTCGTGGCACACGTCGCGGAGGATCTTTGGCCCGTGCGCGGCAACCCCACGCAACTGCATCAGGTGCTGCTCAATCTGTCTGTCAACGCCCGCGACGCCATGCCCGACGGTGGCGCGCTGTCCCTGGCGGCGGACAACGTCGAGCTCGACGCCGCCCAGGCACACCGAATCCCGGGAGGCCGGCCGGGCCCGTTCGTGGTCCTGATGGTCAGCGACACGGGCAGCGGGATCCCGCCCGAGTTGATGCCGCGAATCTTCGAGCCCTTTTTTACCACCAAGCCCGAAGGCCGCGGCACCGGGTTGGGTCTCTCGACGACGGCGCGCATCGTCAAGGCTCACGACGGTTTCATCACGGTGCAAAGCCGTTGCGGGGAGGGCACCACGTTTGAAGTGTATCTGCCGAGATTCGCCGACGCTCCCCCGGAGGCGAGCCAGGCAGCCGTTGCAGCTCCTCCGCGGGGCCAGGGCCAGACCCTCCTCGTCGCCGAGGACGAGGACGCCGTGCTGGAACTGCTGCGCCGGGCGCTGGAGGACCACGGCTACCGCGTGATCTGCGCCGCCAACGGCGCCGAAGCGGTGTCGCTTTTCCGCACGCAATCCGCACAGGTGGCCCTTGTCATCACCGATCAATCGATGCCGGTGCTGGATGGCGAGGGAGCTGTAACCGCCATGCGGGAGATCCGCGGCGATCTGCCCGCAATCCTGCTGAGCAGTGACGAACCGGCGCGGCCGGTGGAAGCCAATCCTGACGTGAAGACCTCGCGCCTGTCCAAGCCGGTCGCCCTGGAAGAGTTGCTGCGCGCCGTGGCACAGGCCCTCGCTCGATGAGAGCCAGCCTGTGGCCCGCCCGTCTTTGCCACTTGCCAACGCCGGACGGCTGCGCCCGATGGTTTGCTGTCCGCCCTCCGGCCGCTCCGCGCGTCGCCGCAAGGGCCGCGCGCTCACGCGATTCTCCGCCGCCCCCGCATCCTCCTGCGCTGGCGGCGGCTCCCCTCGGCAGCGGCTGGACGCGATCGCGTCCCTCCCCTAACGAAGCTTCTTTAACAACACCTTGGAACGACGCCCGCTCTGCTCATACTTCTCGCGGCGGGCCGGAGGCAGATCGCCGGGGCTGCCTTCGACGAATCCACCCTTGGACTGAAAGTAGGTGAAGGCCTGGGTCGAGAGCACGATGAGCTCCGCCAATCCCATCTCGCGCGCCTTGTTTTCGACAAACTGGATCAGCTTCCGGCCAATGCCCTGATTTTCATGGGACGGACTGACGAAGAGACAGGCCAGTTCGCCCTTGTTGTGCTCGGGATAGACGTGGAGAGCCACGCAGGCGACCGGGTTCTTGTCGATCTCGAACAGGTAATAATCGTTCAACTGCTTCTCGATGCTGCTGCGCGTGCGCCGCACCAATTCATCGGAGGCAACGGCGTTCTTGGTCAGCATCAGGATCGCCCGCACGTCCTTTTTCATCGCCCGGCGCACCTGCTGGTACTCGTTGGCGTAGATGAGCGTGCCAATGCCCTCGTTCGAAAAGACCTCTGCGAGCAAACCCTCGTCCACCCGGCCATTGATCAGATGCACCCGCGGCACCCCGGCGCGGCAGGCGGCGGCGGCATGCGTGGCTTTGGACATCATTTCCGGCAAAATCTCGTGCCGGCGTTGCGCGAGGATCTGATCGAGATCGCTGGCCAGCATCTGACGGATAAGCTGCCCCTGGTGAAACAGCCCGTCACTGGTGGTGATGAAAATCAGCTTGGTCGCCTTGAGCGCCTCGGCGACGGCGACCGCGACGTGGTCCGAATTGACGCGGTAGGTGCGGCCGTCGCCATCCAGCCCCAGAGGGGGGACCACGGGAACGAGGCCCTGGTCGAGCAGGATCTGGAACAACTCCACGTCCACCCGCTCGACCTTGCCGGTGAACAGGTGATCGACGCCATGGAGAATGCCCAGCGGGTGGGCGATCACTCCGTTGGTCGTCACCGCGCGGAGATCGTTGGCGGACAGCCCCTCGAGGATTTCATGCGTCAACCGGTTGGCGGCGGTCAGCGCCAGCCGGAGCGTTGGCTCGTCGGTGACCCCGGTGCCTTCCAGATCGGAGGGCGTCACGCCCTGCTCCGCAGCCAGCGCTTGGATCTGGGCGGCCGCGCCATGCACCAGCACGACGCGGATGTTCAGCGAGCGCAACACGGCGATGTCGAGCAGGATATTCGCGAAGTTCTCGTCGGTCACAATGGCCCCGTCCACGGCGATCACGAAGATTTTTTCGCGGAAACGCGGGACGTACTGCAGGATGCCCCGGAGATCGGTGAGTTTCATGGGCGGGCCGCGACGCCGCCCCACCAGGCGGCTGGATGCGCGCTCGAAGACGATTTCATTTAGCGCAGATAAGTAGGTGGTTTGAAGTGGGATTCAACTGTTTTGTTGGACCTGATGGAGGGCGCCCCAATCCTGACCATGAGCAGGGGGCGACGGCACGCCGCCCCGCCACCCCTTCGGAGCGGCCGTATGTGGTTTTCAGACCGGAATCCCCACCCCAAAGCGCAGCCCCCTGGCACTGCCGGGGTGATGCCGGTGGCCGCTGCAGCTTCCGAAAATGGCCCGTGCGGCCACCTCCCTCGGCCCATCGTCGCGCCGTCGATCCGGGTCCATGGCACCGATTGGCGTGAGGGCCCGATGGCGGAGAATCATCTCGATTCCAGAGCACTGATCGGCGGGCTGCCGCTGCGTTTGTACGCCAGTTGTTTGGCGAGTCGCAGGGCCGCGATCATGCTCGAAGGGCTCGCCACGCCCCGGCCCGCGATATCTTCGGCGGTGCCGTGATCGGGGGAGGTGCGGATAAACGGCAGGCCCAGCGTCCAGTTCACGCCGTTTTCGAAGGCCACCATCTTCAATGGCGCCAGACCCTGGTCGTGATACATCGC
>DATLZF010000304.1:0-3396 GCA_035574135.1 Candidatus Methylomirabilota bacterium | reverse complement strand
CCGCGTCGTCGAGCGTTTTCCGTGGCCGCCCCGGTCCCGGCGGGCCTATCTCGCTTGCTTTGGGTCGTTGCTCGCCGTGGTGGCGTTGTTTCCGGTGGTGGCGTTCTATCAGATGACCTTCCAGGACGAGGTCGAACGGTTCGTGAAACGGGCGCAGTTGCAACTGGCCCGCGACCTGGCGGAGCGGATCGAGGAGGCGCGGGCCGACTCCCGCCAGCAGCCCACCGTGGAGGCGGCGGAGGTGTTCTTGCGTGTGCGGCTGGCGACGGACTGGGATCGGTACGATGGCGCGGCGCTGGAAACCGAGACGCGGCTGGCGGCAACGCCGACGGAACCGTTGCCGCGCGTTGATGCGCTGGACCAGTTGCTGTTGGGGGTGCGGCCGCATTACAACGAGATCGACGAGGCCAACGCCGGCCTGATCTTCCCGGCCGCGGCGGACGGCTCGTGGCGATCCAGCGTGGAGGCGGGCCGCCTCACCTTGACCCTGGCCTCGGGCGCGGGCTTGAACGGCCAGCAGCCCTTGGAGATCACCTCGCTACTGCCGGAGTTGCGCTGGCCCGGCCGGGCCGGCGATGGATTATTGTGGCCGGCGGGGCTTCTGCTGGTGCTGGCCACGCCGTTTTGCCTGACGCGGCTGATTGCGCGCCGCGTTTTCCTGTTGCACGTCCGGCGTCCGGCGGTGGCGACAGCGGAATCCGCCCCTGCGTCGGCGCTGGGATCGCTGGTGCACCTGCGGGTGGGGCGGCCCGCGCCGGAACCCGCCTCCGGGTTGGCGACGAAGGATCCATTTGTCGCGGAAGAGGCGACGCACTTTCGCTTCATCGACCTGAAATCGGCGGCGGATCGCGCCTTTCTTGCCCGGCCCCGGCGTCACGGCCTGGAGCGCGACGCGGTCTTGGTGTTCGCGAACCTCGAAACGACCTGGGATGAACCGGATTGTGCCGCGAAAAAGGAGACATGGCTGCGAGGGCTGAGCCGCGATCACGCGAAGACGTTGATGGCGTTGGCGGCTGATCCGGCGGCTCCCGCCTCGTCGCCGCGCGATGCCACGGCGCGTCACGCGGTGGCCCGCGAAGCCGCGGTGCAGCACGAGCGACACTGGGCGGATTGTTCGCCTCTGGAACAGCTCACGTTGTTGCAGGTGGCCCGCACCGGACACGCGAATTCCGAGCGCCCGGAGTTGCGAACGCTGCTGGCGCGCGGGCTCCTGCGGCGGGATCCGGAGCTGCGATTGCAGAACGAAAGCTTCCGACGCTTTGTTCTTGCCAGGGGCCGCCCCGAAGGCCCCTTGCCCGAGGAAGCCCGCGAGTCGGCCACGAGCTGGCACAATCTGAAGGGTGCGCTCTGGGTGATGCTGACGGGGCTGGCGGTGTTCCTGTTCCTGACCCAGCGCGAAGCCTGGAACGTCGTCATCGGCCTGGCCTCCGCTTTCATGGTCGGGGTGAACTCGCTGTCGCAGCTTTCGAAGCTCCTGCCCAAGGCCAAGGAGCCCAAGGCCTGAGACGGGGTTTCCGGTCTGCAGCCAGCGGACTCATGCCCCGTTCGATCTGCGCGCGCGGATCTTGCCCCCATCGGCCACGATGTCCGGCGGATGCACGATCACGGTCTCGTTCGCCCGCACGCCGTCGAGCACCTCCGCGTACACCCCGCTGTTGTGGCCAATGGTCACCTTTCGCAGGCGGGCCACGTTTCCGGACACGACGAAGGTCATCCATTCGCCCCCCCGCCGGAACAATGCGCCGGTGGGGATGCGCAGCACGTCGTCTGCGTGCCAGGTGACGACCCGCGCTTCGATGCGGAATCGGTCGCCCAGCGGTTGGTCGGCCGGGGGCTGATCAACAAAATCGGCCCGCACCCTGACGCGCTGTTCCTCAACGCCAAGCGCGGAAATCTTGGTGAAGGCGGCCGGCTCGATGACGGATACCCGGCCGCGCAGCGGCTTCTCCCCGCCCCATCGCTCGATCCACAGTTCGGCTCCCGGCCGGACGCCGACGGCATCCTGGGACAATAATTCCACCTCAATCTCGAGGTCGCGGGGGTCGCCGACCTCCATGAGCGGAGTGCCGGGTGTCACGATGCGCGCGCTTTCCTCGAAGACGTTCAACACCACTCCGGTGACCGGCGAGCGAATCTCGAAGAGCGTGTTCGTGCCATCGACGGCCTGCTGCGCCTGCAACAGCGCGGCTCGCGCCTGGATCAACTCGAACTCCGCCACGCGCGCGGCGAACTCGGTCGCCCGCAGCTCCCGCTCGCGCACAGTGGCCTCGGCATCGACGCGATCCCATTCCTGCACCGACACCGCGCCGCCCGCCTGCAGTTCCTTCGCGCGGCGGCGTTCCTTGATCATGAGATCCACGGCGGCACGGGCACGCTCGACTTCGGCCAGGCGCGCGTTCAGCGCGGCTTCGGCCGCGGCCACGGCCGCCTCGGCCTGGGCGCGCGCCCGGGGGTCGAGGAAGCCGGCCGGCTGCGTCTCCAGCGTGGCCACCACGGTCTGGCCTGCCTCCAGCCGGTCGCCGGCGCGCAGCGCCGGGCGTCGCAACAGGCCGGCCAGGGGCGGCGAGATCACGTAACGATGCCGAATTCGCGTCTTGCCCTCCTCGAGCACCGACACGGTCAAGGGCCCGCGACCGACGGTGCCCAGTTCCACCGTGATCGGACTCGGCCGCAAGGCGAGGAGCAGGGCGGTCAACAGCGCCAGGCCCGCCAGCCATCCCAGCAGCGTTCGGCGCCGGGGGAGGCGCGTCCCTTGGGGTCGGTGGGGTGGGCGGGGCGGGGCGGTCTTGGCACGAGCGTTGGCCGGGGCGGGAGAGACAACGGTGTTCATGGCAAATCAATCACGAGCCTTCAGCACACCGATCAGGTCCAGTTCGCGGATGCGGCGGCTGACGATGGCGAAGGAAACCGTCGAAGCGGTCAGGACAATGAGCAGCGCGGTCGCGTAGGTCTGGGGCGTCAGGCGCAGGGGCAGGCGCACGGACTCGGTGCTGGCCGTGGCCACGATGCCGGCGGCCAGGCCGCTGCCCAACAGGAGGCCGAACGGCAGCGCGAGCAATGTCAGGATGATCAGCTCCGTCACGAGCACGCCGGCCACCTCGCGGTGGCTGAAGCCGATGACGCGCAGTGTGGCCAGTTCGCGGCTGCGCTCGGACAGGGCGATGCGGGCGCTGTTGTACACGACGCCAAAGGCCACGATCACCGAGAAGGTGAAGTAGAGGCTCTGCACCAGGTTGATCGTCTCGGCGGTGGTTTTGCGGAAACTGTCGCGCACGGCGTTCTTGATCATCATGGCAGCGATGCGCGGGGTGTTCTTCACCTCACCGAGGAAATCGGCCCAGCGGTTGTAGTCCAGCGTGAGGTACGCTCCGCTGACGGTCGGCCCCTCGCGCATGA
>DATLZF010000303.1:0-4148 GCA_035574135.1 Candidatus Methylomirabilota bacterium | reverse complement strand
CGGTCGGCGCGCAGGAATTGGCCGAAGCGACCGCCGATTAGCCGGTTGACAGGCTGGATCCGCAGGCTGGTTTCAAGAGGGAGAGCAAGAGTTCACCCGCGCCCTTCGTTGCCGCCGGTTATTGTCTGGGCGTCATAAATCGTATGCTGCGCCAGGCGGTCTCGCTAACCCGGTTTCCTGTCTGATCGAGCGCTAGCACCGGTCGCGGAACGGCGGGCTCTCAACAGCCAGACCGTTGGCGCTATATCGCCGGGTACATTGTTCCCGAGAATGGGCCTAAGGGCCTCCGAACTCCTGACCCTCAGCCGGGAAGCCTTGTCACTCTCCAAAACACCCTGTCGATTGCGGATTGGACAGAGAAGCCCGTAATGCCCCACGTCCAGGTTAACCTCGCGCGTACTTCCCGCGCAGGTCCCACAAATCGGGCTGGTTGGGTTGGATTCACAGTGATGATTGTGTCAGTGGTCGCCGCAGGGCCACTGTGGACGCGCTCGAATGCCCCGGTCGTGAAGTTAAATAAGTCAATCGCGAGCTGCGGGCCCGTCGCCGCGTTGTTCACGGACGACTCCACGACAAATGTGAGCCCCGCTACCGCAGTACCCGGCGCCGCGCGGCCAGCAAGCTCGAGCCTGATTGTGTCTCTTAATGGGTTAGCGACGCTCTGGGCCAAAGACACAAGTGAGCGGCCATCGTTCTTCCTGACCAAGTTCTCAACGTGACCTCTTACCCTGCTCCCGAATGTGTACGTCACGGTCTCCGCGAAGACGCGCTCAGCGTTCTCCGGCTGGTCTAGCTCCCACACGCCCCGTCCATAGGTGGCGACGACAAGGGTCCGGTTGTCGCCCCACGAGAGCTCCGAAATCGGCACGCGCGCCAACCCGACGGGCACCGCAGACCAGGACGCGCCGCTGTCGCGGGAGAGGTACAGGCCGAATTGCGTGCCGGCATAAACCCAAGTCTGTGATGCTACACTTCCCAGCCCGCCTGCCAACGGGTGCGTGGCCACCGAGTGGATCGGGCCGGGCGGCAGCCCTGGGGAAACGTTAGTGAACTCGAAGGTGCCATCCGCTCGCCTGCGAATCCGCCAAAGACTATCGGAGACTCCGCCTGACGGCCAGCCCGCGAAGGCGACGTAGACCTCGGAACTGTTTCGCGGGGAGATGGCCAGCGAGGAAATGGGTCGCATCGGCAGTGCGCTGATGTCAACAGGGTCCCAGTTTGTTCCGTCCTCGCCGTCCTCCAGGCTCTGCAACTGGTTCGTCCACCAAAGCTGACGGTTCATGCGAAAGGCGAGCTGACCCCGGTCGGGGTCAGTGGGGTTCACATCACACTTGCTCCCAGTGCCGACCCACATCTGGTTCACATCGGAGGGCGGGATGGCCATGGCCGTGATCACATGGACTTCGCCGTCGGGTCCGCATGGGGGGCCGCCGGGTTCGAATGTCGCGGGTTTGATGGCAGCCCACCCTTGCCCCATCCCAATCCCTTGCCCATCCTCCGTCCTGGCGCGTTGCGTCCGCCACAGCTTCGCCGAGCCCAGGTAGAGAACGTTGGGGTTGGCTGGATCGAGCATCATCGGCGGCCGGATCCCGCCGGAAGGGTCCTTGAGAAAAGCGTCGTCGCATCCGTCACCCAATCTCGGCACCATACAGTCCTGCGAGATTGCGCCATCGCTGCTACGTCGCGCCCATAAGCTCGTCTTGCCGTAGTACCAGTAACGGGAATCCGTAGGATCGGTCGCAACCGGTATGCCGTCGGAGCCGGCCGCGCCGGGATTCATAAGTTCTGTCCAAGTTCCGTCCGGGGCGCGGCGGAGCGTCCCGATGTCCTGCGCTCCTCCGACGATTACCTCGCCTCCGACGGTATCCCTGGACAGCGGATTCTTCACCGCGCTCACGAACTGCTGGATGCCGAGGCCGTTATTCAACTGGACGTGAGTGGGGCTGTTGTCGAAGCCCAGCCGGTTGACGCCCCCGTCGTTGCCCACATACACCACTGCCCTGCCCTGGTTTCTTGAAGTCGTCACATCCTCGGCGAGGGCGTGATGATCGTTGTGCAAGGTTCCGGAGGAATCAGGGTATCTGGTGAAGTTACTTCCGCCGTCGGTGCTATAACACAGGTTCACGCCGCCGACCAGGATGCGCTGGGGGTTGATCCGATCAACCCACAATGCGCCAGTGTAGAGCCGGTTATTCTCCGTGCAGGATAGCGCCGCGGACTGGCCATTGAGAAAGCTGAAGTTGGCGCCGTTGTCAGTGGAACGCAAGAGGCGGATCTCTTCGCTGGTGGTGATGTGTGCCGCGAGCCACGTGCCGGGCTGACTGGCGGAGGCCGCAAGCTCGATCCGCGTACCCGCAGTACCGATGCCCCCTAGTAGCGTCGAGCGAGCCCAAACCGCTCCGTCCTCGTCCGTCGAGCGGAACGCCCCATTGTTGGCCGTGCCAGCAACGGCACGAATGGGCGAGGCGGGATGGAACTGGACGTCGAGGACGATGCCTGGGAACAGCCTAGACCCCGATGGCGTTACTACCCTTGCCCACGTCGCCCCGCCGTCCGGGCTGCGAAACAGGCCCGTGGTCGTGGCCGCTAGAACGATGGCTGACTTAGTCCGGTCCGGGTGGACAGCGATTCGGTTCACGTAATGGAAATCGGGGTTGTCAGCCGTAGATGGCAACAGGTTCCAGGTTGCGCCGCCATCCGTTGTCTTGAAGATGCCTCTGCCCCGATGCGGGCTTCTGAGCACCAGGCCCTCGAGTTCCGCCACAGTGTCCGGCTCGCCCGGCTGAAAGATATGGTGGAGGAAGGTATGGATTTCCCCGCTGCCGGCATACATGACATCCGGGTCATTCGGATCCGCGATAAGCGAGCTAAAGGTGAGGGTCTCCATGAAATCGTCGGCCTGCGTCCAGTTTGCGCCGCTATCACGGCTGACCCAGAGGCCGCCGGTCGCCGAAGCGACCCAGACGGTGGTGGGGTCGTCCGAGCGCACGACGATGGCACGGACCCGGCCGGCAAACTTGTTCGGGCCGAGAAACTGTAACGGGTCATCTTTCTTTTTGTCCTTCTTGTCCTTGTCGTTATCGCCCGCCGCCTCAACCGGCGACAGGTGAAACCCCGCCGATTGCAGCCACGCCGAAGCGACAGTCAGCAGGATGACCAAGGCGATGAGCGCGGCGCGGCACGCGGCGCTGCGGTATGGGCGTAATCTGATGAACATACTTACCTCCTGTTTAGCTTGTCATTCAGGGGCCGGGATGCGAGAGCCGCAATCTGCCGCTCACCTCTGCCCGGCTCGCCGCCCGGCTGACCTCCACCGACCAGCGCGGGCTTCTGGCCGCGCCGGAATTTTCGACCTCCTTGCGGGTAACAAAGTAGGTCAGGCTGAGATTGCCGCCGCTCGCGGCGATCTGGCTGGCAACCGTGCCGTCGGGCCGGCGCAGCAACAGGGTGATTTCGACGCCCGGGGGCGTGGCGGCGACATCGAGCACCACCCGTCCCGGCGCCCGGATGACCAACCGGTGGATGAAGGGGCGGGTTTGCCCCGGCGGCAGGCGGAAGCGCGCTTCGGCAGTGGTCTGGTCGGCCCACGTCAGGCGCAGGCACGACCCGGCGCAGAGCCAGACAACCAGAAACTTCATTATGGTGATTCTCATCGCCTGACTCCTGGAAAACCCGGTGAGCGCCCGCGCCGCAGGATGGTCATTGCGTGAATGACCATCCTGAATTACAATCGTCCTAGTAACGGCGGGTTGGCATGACTGCTTCCTGCCAGCCCCTCGCACGGCTCAAGGTATATCGGTGACGATTCGGAAGTCTTTCGACAAACCTGAAATTTTCCTGAAGGATTTCTGAAATGGCGGTAAGCCTCTCTCTCCACAATCATTTAGAGCATATCCGGCGGCTTGATCGCTTCCGGCTGGACGCTGGCGAGCGCCTGCTGCGGCAAGCTTGCGTCTCAGGCCCGCATTTTTTCGGTGAAATGTTTTCACGGTTTTTGCCAGTATGGGGTGATTGAAGGCGCCACCAATTGGCGCAGGGCGATTTCCATAACCTTACAAGTAGAGAGGCGCTTATGAACCCGGCGACTCAGGTCTACGTATTCGGCCCCTTCCGGCTCAACGCGGGCGAACGCCTGCTGTTGCACGCTG
>DATLZF010000302.1:0-3728 GCA_035574135.1 Candidatus Methylomirabilota bacterium | reverse complement strand
CGCGCAACTGGCGCACCTCCAGCGGAGGGGAGTTGACCCAGCCGCGGTGGGCCCAAGCCGGCGCCGGCTGGCCGATCATCTGATCTTCGCCGGCCGCCAGCTCAGCGGTGGAAAACTGGGCGTGCGCGGCAGGGGCCAGCAGCAGGCCTGCAACCATGCTGAGCATCCTTCGCCGCCGCAGATCACAATCCAAAAGCTGCCTCCGGTTTCCGCGATTCTATCACAAACGCGCACTGCCGCTCACCGCGCGTGCTTGTCTTTTGCGGGTGTTTCGCCTTACGATGGTGAACCGTTTTCACGGCGATGAGCGAGAGTGAGGGATGCCGCGATCGTACGCCAATCTGCGTGACAAGCTGCTGGCGCTGGAGGACCGCGTCCTCAAGGGCAACGAGAAGGCCATCGAGCGGCAGCACCGTGAAGGCAAGTGGACGGCGCGCGAACGGCTCGGAAAGCTGCTCGATCCGGGTTCCTTTGTCGAGGAGTTCATGCTGGCCGAGACGCAGTCCACTGACTTCGGCATGGCTGAGAAGCGCGAGCCCACCGACGGCGTCGTCACGGGCTACGGCAAGATTCACGGGCGGCTGGTCTGCGTCTACTCGCAGGACCGCACCGTGCTCGCCGGCACTGTGGGCATCGCGCACGGCGAGAAGATCAGCTACGTAATCGAGAACGCGCGGCGGCTGGGCGTGCCGCTGATCGGCCTGCTGGATTCCCTGGGCGCCCGCATTCAGGAGGGACTTGACGTAACGCGCGTGATCGGCAAGCTGTTTTATCAGCACACCATCACTTCCGGCGTGGTGCCGCAAATCTCCGCCATCATGGGGCCGTGCATCGGAGTGGGCTCCTACGGGCCCGCACTGACGGATTTCATCCTGATGGTGAAAGAGACCAGCCAGATGTTCATCACCGGACCTCCTGTCATTAAGGCCGTGACCGGCGAGGACGTCACCATGGAGCAACTCGGCGGCTGGAAGGTGCACTCGGAGGTTTCCGGCGTCGCGGATGTGGCCTGCGAAAACGACGAGGATTGTCTCAACCAGGTGCGCGCGCTGCTCAGCTTCCTGCCGCAGAACTGCGAGGAAGCGCCGCCGCGGCTGCCGGCCAACGATCCGCCCGATCGCATGCTCGACGACGTGGAAGCGCTGGTGCCGGAAGACCCCCGGCGGCTGTACGACATGAAGAACGTCATTCAACGCATTGTGGACGATGGCGTCTTCTTTGAGATCAAGCCCCGCTTCGCCCGCAACATGGTCACGGGCTTTGGGCGCATTGGGGGATACTCCGTTGGCTTTGTCGCTAACCAACCCAAGTTTTTGGGCGGGAGTCTGGACGTGGACTGCTCCGACAAGGGGTCGCGGTTCATCCGGTTCTGCGACGCCTTCAACATCCCGATTGTGACCTTGGTGGATATGCCGGGCTATCTGCCCGGCACCAAGCAGGAGCAACTCGGCATTATCCGCCATGGCGCGAAGATGCTTTACGCCTACGCCGAATCCACGGTGCCGATGCTGACGCTCTACCTGCGCAAGGGCTACGGCGGCGCCAAGCAAGCCATGTGTACGCGCGAGATGGGGGCCGACCAGGTGTTCGTATGGCCCGGCGTGGAGCTGGCTGTAATGGGCGCCTCCGGCGCGGTGAACGTCCTGTATCGCCAGGAGATTGAGAAGTCCGAAGACCCGGAGAAAACTCGCGCCGAAAAGATCGAGGAGTTCACGGAGCGCTTCACGGGACCGTTTGAGGCCGTCTCCAAGGGCTTTGCCCATGCCGCCATCCTGCCGCGCGAGACGCGGTGGAAGCTCTTTCAGGCGCTGGAGTTTTTCCGCAACAAGAAAGCAGAGCGCCCGCGCAAGAAGCACGGCCTCATGCCCGTGTGAGTATGATTGCCCATCTCCGAGGCAAGCTGCTCGCCAAGAAAGCCAACAAGGCTCTCATCGAAGTGGGCGGCGTGGGTTACGACGTGACGATTCCGGTCTCGACGTTCTACGAACTGGGTGGTATTGGCAGCGACGTCAGCCTGCATGTGTACACCCACGTGCGCGAGGACGCGCTGGCGCTCTATGGGTTCCGCACCGAGCGCGAGAAGGTGCTGTTCGAACGATTCCTGACCGTCTCGGGCGTCGGCCCAAAGATGGCCATCGCCATTCTTTCCGGGCTGGAGCTCAACGATCTGATCCCCGCTTTGCGGAGCGGCAACCTGGCGCTGCTGACCCATATCCCCGGGGTGGGCCGCAAGACGGCGGAGCGTCTGGTGCTGGAACTGCGCGAGAAGTTGCAGGACCTGGCTGAGCCCGCCGCCGAGGCGGCCCCCAAACCGCCGCCGGCGGGTGAGCTCACCGGCGTGGAGGCCGACGTATTGTCAGCGCTCCTCAACCTGGGTTACACCCGCGCGGCTGCTGAGGCGGCTGTACGCGAAGCCCGCAAGGAACAGCCGCATGGCGACCTGGAGGCGCTGTTGCGCGCCTCGCTCCGCCTGCTGGCTCGCAAGTTCTTCTCAGTCTAGCGAGCCGCGCTTGACGGCCGACTTGCGGCGCGATTATCTTATTCGGGATATTCAGGCTAGGAAGGACGGACGAACATAATGGGAAAAGGGGTGGCGCACTCTGCCGGACTGGTTCTGGTCATTGCCTTGACCACGGCGGCTTGCCAGCAGCAATCGGTTTCCGACACAACACCGCAGCCGACCCAGGCGGAGCTCATCGCGCGCGGCCAGTACCTTGTAACCATCGGCGTCTGCAATGACTGCCACACGCCCTTCAAGATGGGCCCCAACGGGCCTGAGCCGGATATGACCCGGATGCTTTCGGGACATCCGGAAACCAACCAACTGCCCCCGCCTCCGAGTTTGCCGCCGGGGTGGGGATACACCGGATCGGCGGACAACACCGCCTGGGCGGGGCCCTGGGGCATTTCCTACACCGCCAATCTGACCCCGGATCAGAACACGGGTATCGGCATCTGGGACGAAGCCATGTTCATAAAGACCATCCGCAATGGTCGGCACATGGGCGAAGGACGCCCCCTGCTGCCACCGATGCCCTGGCCCTGGTACGCCAAGATGACTGATGACGATCTCAGGGCCATCTTCGCCTACCTGAAATCCATACCGCCGATTTCCAACCGCGTGCCGGACCCGGTCATTCACGAGCCGCCGGCCGCGCCGTAACGCCCGCCGGAATCCCGGGCTTGCGCGAATCTGACGCGGGTCGCCGGGCAGCCCGATTCCGTAGCGTCCGGCGTCTGAATCAACGCTACAATAGAGCGCATGGCCGGCAAAGTGAAAGAGCGCGTGGTCTCTCCCAGCGCGCTGGCGGACGAGCAGTCGTTTGAGTTCAGCCTGCGCCCTAAGCGGCTGACCGAGTACATTGGCCAGCAGAAGGTCAAGGACAACCTCGCCATCGCCATCCAGGCCGCCAAGGCGCGCGGCGAAGCTCTCGACCACATTCTGCTGTACGGCCCGCCCGGCCTGGGGAAGACGACGCTGGCGACCATTATCGCCAACGAACTCGGCGTGCCGTTCCAGGGCACGTCCGGGCCGGCGCTGGAGCTGAAGGGCGACCTCGCGGCGCTGGTCACGAACCTCGAAAAGTTTCAGGTGCTCTTCATTGATGAAATTCACCGGCTGAATACGCAGCTCGAAGAGCTGCTCTATCCGGCAATGGAGGAGTTCAACATTGACTACATGGTCGGACAGGGGCCGGGCGCGCGCAGCATCAAGGTGCAACTGGCGC
>DATLZF010000301.1:0-2042 GCA_035574135.1 Candidatus Methylomirabilota bacterium | reverse complement strand
CGCCTTTGCCGCGCAAGGCCCGGATCTCGGCCCCGAGGAACCGGATCAGCCACGCCAGACGGTCTTCCAGGGCCACGGTTTCCAGAATCTTCTGGCGCTCGGTCGCACTCGTGACCAGCGCGCAACTCACCAAGTCAGCCAGTTGATCGGGACTGGGCAGGCTTTCAAGGTACTCCAGCACCTTCTTGACCGGGAGCGGTGTGATGGTGCTTCCTGTGGCCTTCGCGCCCATGGCACCCGGCACCGCCGGAAAAGGAAAAGGGAACGGGCCGAGTCTCACCCGTTCCTCGACCAGTTCGAGCACCCGATCGGCGAGCGCCTCGACCACGGCGTCGTCGCCAGGCGGCGCATGCAGGGGCCGGATGCGCTGCACTCGGTAGGGCTTGACCTGCAGGGTATCGCCCAGTTCCACCCGCGTCAGCCCCTGCAAAATGAGATGCGATGTGCCATCCTGGTGATCGACGGAAACCCGAATAAGCCCCAGTCCCGCAACAGGGCAGGGCATTTCGCGGCGGCGGCCTGGCTTCTGCATGGCCACCGAGAACATTCGGTGGCTCCGCAGCATGTCGGCCAGCATCTGCCGGTAGCGCGGCTCAAAGATGTACAACGGCAGAAGCGCCTGCGGGAACAGCGTCGCGCTCGGCAATGTCATTACCGGCACGGACCTCGGTATTTCCATGAATCAAATTTAGATCGAAGCGTCCCTTAAGCAACATCGGATGTCACACTTGCCAAGTGACGCGATAGTGCGGCATCCTGCGCAAATATGAAGGCCGTTACTGGATTCTTGGTGATTGTGGCAGTGGGCTTGGGCGTGGGACTGGTGGTGCGCCACAAGAGTGCGCAACGCGAGAAAGCGGCGGACGTGAAACGGATCACGACGCTCTCCAATGCGCTCGACGAAACCCGCACCAAGCTGGACGAGACCGAACGGATCGTCCTCTTGCTGGAAACCAACCTCGCTCTCCGGAGTGCTGAATTGTCGGCCACGTCCAACAACCTCACCAAAGTCGCCGCCGACCTCGCCCGCACGCAAAAGGAAGCCGCCGCTGCCGCCGAGGCCGCCAAGGCCGAGATGGCCAAACGCGACGCCCGCATCAACGAATTGAACAGCCAGATGGAGGACCAAACCAAGAAAATGATCGATCTGGACACCGCTATCTCCGGGCTGACGAAAGCCATTGCCGAGACGGAGCGGAAGCTGGCCGCGTCGGAGGGAGACCGGGCCTTTCTCCTCAAGGAGCTGCGCCGGTTGCAGGCGGAAAAGGCTGACCTCGAACGCCAGTTCAACGACCTTGCCCTGCTCAAGGCCCAGGTATCAAAACTCAAGGAGGAGCTCTCCATCGCCCGGCGCCTGGAGTGGATTCGCATGGGCATCTACGGCCAGCAGAATCAGAAGGGCGCCGAGCGCCTCATTGCCGCCCAAGCCACGGCCGTTCCGCGGACCAATTTCAGCCTCAACGTCGAACTCAAACAGGAGGGCGGGGCGGTGATCGTGCCGCCCAAAACCAACGCCCCCACCCCCAAGTGACATGACCGGCGCCCGTTCGCTCGTTGACTCGTACGGGCGCGTCATGCGTGACCTTCGGGTCAGCGTCACCGACCGGTGCAACTTCCGCTGCCTCTACTGCCTGCCGGAAACCGAAGCGGCCGAAAACTTCTATCGCGGCCGCTGGGCCTCGCTTCCGAACTCGACTCCCATCGTGCGTCAGTGGGCCCCGCGATCCCACATCCTCACTTTCGAAGAGATCGAACGGGTGGTCCGCCTGGCCGCCGAACTGGGCATCACGAAAATCCGGCTGACCGGTGGCGAGCCCCTGCTCCGCCGGCAACTGGAGTACCTGGTCGAACGTTTGGCCATCGTCCCGGGCATCGCCGACCTCGCCCTCACCACGAACGGTTTCTTCTTTGCCCAGCGCGCCCGGGCCCTGCGGGATGCCGGTCTGCGGCGCGTAAGCTTCAGCCTGGATTCTCTGGACCGGGACAATTTCCGAAGAATCACCGGGCGGGACGGCCTCGACAGCGTGCTGGCGGGCATTGAA
>DATLZF010000300.1:0-2169 GCA_035574135.1 Candidatus Methylomirabilota bacterium | reverse complement strand
CCGGACTGGGAGCGGAAGCGGGCAATCCGATCGGGGTTCGGTGGGTTATGGGCAATGCCGGTGCAACTGGATGTTGCCGCCGCCGGGGCCGCCGCCGCCCAGCGTGCCGCTGCGCGAGTAAAACGCGCCGGTGGTCGGCTCGCAGCCCACCACCGTGCCCACGGGATACACGCTGATCGCGAACGTATCGCGGTTCCCCGGTTCACCGTTGTCGCAAACGTCGATGATGACATCGACGGGCACGCCGTCGAAGGTGCCGGAATAAACGATGCGGCGGCACGGTTCGGCGGCCGGATTGGGCGGACACTGGGGCTGGATGAAGCAATAGGCCTTCACATCGGTTCCCTTGATGTGATTGCCCGTGCAGTGGTCCTTGTAGTTCAGACTGCCCCACATCCGTCCGTTCTTGATTCCGCCGACAAAGCCGAAGTTGGCCTTGTTGTTACAGAACGCGCCCGGCACCACGATCCAGCCGCCTCCTGTCATGAAGTCATCACAATTGGAGGGGCACTGAGGCACCGGGACGTGCGCTCGCAGGCTGGCCGCGCCGGCCAGCAAGCCGAGCGACACCAGTCCAGCCCGCAGCAATCCCGCACTGTGCTTGTTGCTGAGTTGCATTTTGGTTCCTTTCATTTGGTTGATCTGTTGTTGACCGCTTCCTGTTCCGACAGGAACGGCAGTGGCCCAAGATAGAATCGGGGCAGGGGTTTCCTAGTTGGGTGGATAGCTGAATGTGCCGGGGCGCCTGACCCCAGCCTTGCGGCCGCCCACTGCCGTTGGGCGACGGGTGGTGGGGGAATCACCCGCTTTCCCAGCCCCGCTTCGGCTCGAACCTCAAACGACACCAACCAACAAGCGCATGCCCCCTGCCAGACCGCTGGCGTGCGGGGGGGCGATGTTCATGGCTCGGTGTTCAAAAACGCGACGTTGCCGGCCTCTTGCTTCCGGCGTCCGCCCGGCCCGGCTTCACGCTCGCAGCCACGCATCAGTTCCCTTCCTTGCCGGAATAATCCCACGTGGCGCGACCGCCAAACAGCGTGAAGGCCATGCCCTTGAGCGTGCGGCCCTCCAGGCCCACGGCGACGGCGGGAACCTCCAGGCGCACCCACTGGCCGGCCGGTGGCAGCGCGCCCATGTGGCGGCGGCTGGCCGTGCCGTCGGTGCCGTAGCTGATGCGGTTGGCGCCCCAGTAGGCGCGGTGTTCCCACGAACCGTCATTCCACTGGAGCATCACTTCTTCAGGCACGTTGAGGGGGTCGATGAAGATGTAAGTGAAGAGCTTGTCGCCCGCGGCGACGTTCAAGGTCGCGTTCGCCCAGTCGAAATAGTGCTGGTGCAGGCCAAGGCCGATGTTCGACTGGTGCGCGCGCGAGCCGGAGAAAGGCGCGGGATTGCTGGCGACCCAGTTCCATGAATCGCCGCCATCGGCGTAGGCGACCGCGCCCGCGGGCAAGGCGTCCTCCACCCACACGACCGTCCCGCCGCCGGTGTCATCGACAAACGTGACGGTGTTGTTGCTCTTGCTGAACTGAATCTTGATGCGGCCCGAGTTGTTGCTGTCGCTGGCTTCCTTGAGCCGGTTGTCCGGGTCGGTCACCGATTCCAGCCAGTACACGCCGTCCGGCACGCTGGTGATGTCGATGTTCTGGCCTTCAAGTTCCTTCACGTACACGTCGGCCCACCCCACGGAGATGCCCTGATTGTCGCAGGTGTAAACGGCGTTCTGTGGCGCGCCGGGCAGACTGCGGTCGTAGGGCGTCCAGTCCAGCAGGCAGAACGTGATCTTCGGCGAACCGGCCACGATGCTGCCCACACCGCCGCTGGAGGTCACCCGGCGCAGGTAATAGCTCGCGAAATCGTCGAAGTGCCAGTGGTTGTGGTCCTGGTGGCCGGCGAACGAGAACGTGCCCGCCAGGTAATCTGTGTAAGTGCCGTCGTCGTTCCAGACGCGTTGATAGGCGTAAGTCGTGCCGTCGCCCTGGACCACGCCGTAAACCTCCATCGGGCCGCGGCCCGTGTTCGCGTAGCTGGCGGAGAAGCGCAGCAGCTTGCGCCCGTTTGAGTCCACCATGTCGATGTCCCGCAGCCAGTCCGTCCAGGTGATCAAGTCCGGGTACATCGGGTTGGCGGACGGCGCCGGCGGCGGCGCCGTGCCGGCCAGCGCCCGGT
>DATLZF010000299.1:0-2855 GCA_035574135.1 Candidatus Methylomirabilota bacterium | reverse complement strand
AGCGCAAGAATCGCGAACTCGGCATCAACTCGGAACGCGCCATGGAAGTGTTTCGCGTCACCGCGTGGGGCGCGATTCCCGACTTGGAGGTGCTGATGGCCGACTTGCCCGGATTGGATCGTGAGCATTCCCGGCTGGAGCCGTTGCGCCGCCGCCTCGCGGCCTGGGCGCGGCAGTAGGGAGCAAGCTCACACCCCTTCAGACGCGGGACCGAGGGCGGCGCGCCCGGGTCCCATTCACGCCAGCAATCCGGCCGAGACCAACGCCCGGGCCGCGGCGGCGATTTTCTCGAATGGCAATCCAGCCCGGTCCGCAATGGCCAGCAAATCGTGCCGGCCGTCCGACAGGTTCAACACCCACAGCAGCGCCATCTCGTCAAAAACCGCGCCCTTGTCCCCACCGGTCGAGCCGTAAAGACCTCGCGGGCCAAGCCGCGGCTCGCCGTAAGGACTTTTGTTCACATAAACCCGGTTGGCTTCCAGCACGCGCACGATGTCCACCAACCGGGCCAGCGAGTCCGCCAGCGCCTCGGGACGGACCAGGTCGAGGTTGTCCGCCGAGGTGTGGTACTCGGGGAAGCGGCCGTTGGGCGTGCGCGTCAGGCAGCCGACGGGGAGGTTGAAACCCGGCGAGCAATACTGCCGCTCGTCATAGCCGTACGGAACGAAGTCGAGAATCGCATGGGCCGGGCCCGCCTGCCTCAGGACGTGCGCGGCCGCCCGGTCCACCTCCGCGTCGCCGCGCCGGCTCCGCTTGTACGTCATGCCCCCCGGGTCGCCGAGGCAGGAGAGCACCAGCCCGTGCCGAATGCGGTCCACCCGCTGCCGGTTGCGCGCCAGCCAGGTGATGGAGCCGATGGTGCCCGGGATAAACAGGAAACGATAGGTGTAGCGGAGCTTCAAGCCGCGCAAGCGAGCGGCCAGTGCGGTGGCGACCGCCAGGGCCGAGCAGTTGTCGTTGGCCAGCGAGGGATGGCAACAATGGCAGGAAAGGAGCACCTCGTCGGGGGTCTGGCCCGGCAGCACGCATTCGCCGTAAGTCAGGTGGCCGGGCGCCAGCGTCGAGTCGATGCATACCTCGTATTCCCCCTCGGGCAGACTTTCGAGCTGCCGGTGGGTCAGGCAAAAGCCCCAGGTCGGCCGGTAGTAACTGGTACGGTAGGGAATCCAGTCCGGCCGGTCCGGCAGCGTGTGCAGGTGCGGGCGAAGCTCCGCCAGCGAAAGCCGACGACGCACCGGCACACTGTAGTTCAGCACGTGCAACGTGTGATGGCGGAAATCCACCACCCGCTCGCCACGGCTGTTGGCGATCCACGCTTCGCGCACGTTCCACTCGGGCGGCACCTCCCAATCGAGCACGGGCGTGCCACTGGGCACCTCGACCAGCTCGAGGGGGATCAACTGTTGCAGGCGGCGCAGCGTGGTGCGCACGCCCTCGCCCGTGATGCTTCGGCAGATCGGATACAACTCAGCCACCAACCGATGCAACGCCCCACCCGCACCGTCGGCGTCGGTTAACGGCGGCACTTCATCGAGACGGGTGGACATGCGCGTGCCTGGAACGGAGCGTCAGCCGGCGAAGTCCGGGTACGCCCGGTCCCGTTCGTTGACAATCGGATTCGCCAGCGGCCAGTCAATGCCGAAGGCGGGATCGTTCCAGCGCGCGCCCCGCCCCGACTCCGGGTGATAGAACTCGGACATTTGGTAGAACACCGCCGTATCTTCCGCCAGCGTCTGAAAGCCGTGTGCAAAACCCTCCGGCACGTAGAGCGCCCGGCCGGTGGCGGCGGCCAGCTCGAGGGCGAAGTGGCGGCGGAAGGTAGGTGAGCCCGGGCGCAGATCGACGATCACGTCATAAATGGCGCCCTGCACGCAGCGCACCAGTTTGGCCTCGGCGTGGGGCGGGGCCTGCCAGTGCAGGCCGCGGAGCGTGCCGCGCCGGCGGTTGAACGAGACGCTGCACTGCGCCACGCGCGGGTTGAGGCCGTGCGCCCGGAACTCCTCCGCGCAGAAGGTCCGCGCAAAGAAACCGCGCTCGTCTTCGCGCCGTTCCAGATCGAGCACGAAGGCGCCGGCGAGCGGGGTGGGGGTGAAGATCACGGTTCCTTCCGCCAGAAAAAGTCCGCGTCGATCTGGCCCGTGCGGAGCAGGTGTTCGAGTTGCCTGAGCCGGGTGAACGGACGGGCGTTGAACGTTTCGTGGCTCATGTCAATCCGCTCGAACAATACCCGCAACTGGCGCGCGCCCTTGCGGGCATCCCAGTCGCACCGGAACGCCGGCAACGCCTGATGAATCTTGTCGAAATTCACCCGGTAGCTGCGGTTGTCCGCCCCCTGCTGGCCGAAGGTGAGCTGGCAACCCGGAAACGCCTCGGCCACGATTTCGGCCACCTCGCGCACGCGGTAGTTGTGACGCGAGTCGCCCACATTGAAGATCTGGTTGTGCACCACCGCCCGCGGCGCGGCCAGGGTGTGGATGATCGCCTTGGCGATGTCCAGCCCGTGCACCAGCGGCCGCCACGGCGTGCCGTCGCTGACCATCTTGATCTCCTTCGTCGTCCACGCCAAGCCGCACAGGTTGTTCAACACGATGTCGAAGCGCATCCGCGGCGAGGCGCCGTAGGCGGTGGCGTTCCGCAGGAAGGTGGGGGAGAACGAATCGTCTGCCAGCTTGGCCACATCCTGCTCGACCAGCACCTTGCACTTCGCGTAGGCGGTCTGGGGATTGGGCGCGGAGGTCTCCGTCTTCACCTCGTCCGATCCGGCGCCGTAGACGCTGCAGGAGGAGGTATAGACGAAACGGCGCACCCCCGCTGCCTTCGCGTTGCGGGCAAGGCTCACGGAGCCGCGGTGGTTT
>DATLZF010000298.1:0-2497 GCA_035574135.1 Candidatus Methylomirabilota bacterium | reverse complement strand
ACAGCCCGAGGAAGGTGAGGAGAATCCAGGCGACCGAGTAGTTCACCGGCCCCGCCACGAAACGCCGATCCGCCGCGCGATCCATCGAAGGGATCAAGAACAGGTCCACCAGCCACCCGATCAACAGCAGCCCCGCGGTGAAGAACCAGAGGGTACCGGTTACCGGCCGGCCATAATAGAAGCGATGGGAGCCGGTAAAGCCCAACAGCCACAACACATAGCCAACAACCTTGCTGTGCGTGTCAGCCGGCAACGACTTTGCCATCGGAGACTGGGACATGGGAGCCGGGGATGGAGGTTACGCCGCCTCCAACTTCCGAAGCCAGGCACGATGCCGCTGCCGCTCCGCCTGCAACAGGGCGGTGATGCGCTCCATCTCCTCCGAGGTAAACCGGCAACTCTCGGGCAGCAGTTCGCCACACACGCCGCACCGCTTGTGCCGGCGCGAATAGACCGGAGCCTCGCAGGCAGGACACCGGCGTGTTTCAAGCTCCACGCCCAACCGCACGAACTCCCGGCCTTGCCGGGCGACAATCGGAACGGACTTCGCCCCTTCGGGTTCGGTCCACTGCACTTTCAGCACTGCGCCGCTCCTGCAATCACTCATGCGCATAAAGACGCGGTTGAGCGACGAAAGTTGCATTACATCTATGTAATGCGGATGGGCCGGCGCGCCGCCCCGGCGGCTCAATTCCACGAGAGGTCGTCCGGCTGCTCGGCGATCAGACGGTACCGGGGTCCCTTCAGCCGGAGAATATCCCTCCACAGACGCTCCGGCTCGGCGTGAAACACGAGGTCCAGCGAAGCCGGATGCACCAGCCACGTGTCGCGCCGCATCTCGTCGTCCAACTGACCCGGACTCCATCCGGCGTAGCCGGCAAACACCTTGAGCTTGAGCGAGGGAGACAGGGATTCCGCTGCTTCGATCAGCGAATCCAGCGAGTGGTCGAGCGTCAGGTTGGGCATGACATTGGCGTCGGGCAGAAACCCATCGCTCTGCAAATAGCTCAACGCCTTGGGCTCCACCGGCCCTCCAACGAAAAGCGGCAGCTCTTTAAGCGTATCCGGCAGATGCGCAACAATGGCATCCCCCACGCGCGTGCCCGTGCTGCGATTCACCACCAGCCCAAACGCCCCCTCCTCATCGTGCTGGCAAATGAGAATCACCGTCCGATGAAAAAACGATCCCCGAAGTCTCCCATTGTCGAGGATGAACTGGCCCTTCAACGACTGACCGGGCATGTACATCGTCATACGGCCACTCACGTTGGGGCGAACTCAAAGCGAAGGCAATCCCCTTTCGCCCGACCGAAAACGTTCCCTTCCCAGTCCGCGCCCACCACGGGGCGGAAGCAACCGGCACAGCGACACGCCCGCCGTTCATGACGCCATCGGTACTGGCCTCGAAGCGGGACCGATCGTGGCCCCACGCCTTCACCGGACGCCAGAGCCTCGCCGGGCACGCCGCGTGGCCGCGCCACGGCTGGCATTCTGCTCGCGCCCACCTCGCGGCCATTTCAATACGCGCCGCGCCTGGCCGGCAAGTTTCGGCCGGATCTCCCGTCCACGATTGTCCGCTGAACCCTCTTCCAGCCACGCCATCGTCGCTTGCACTTGCCGTAACGCATCGCCTTTCGGGGCGTCATAAGCTATGAACCTCTCGCCGGTCTGCGGATCGGCCTCATGGCGGACAGCGATTTTGACCTGGCGGCCTGTCTGGACCGGGTACGACGGCGGGACGAAGCGGCGGCGCGCCGGCTGGTGGAACATCTTCAGCCCATGGTGGCCCGCGTGGTGCGGGCGCATCTGCCGCAGCGCGACGAGCCGGAGGATCTCATGCAGGAGGTCTTCTTGAAGGTGTTCAGCCGGCTCGAGCAGTATCGCGGGCAGGTGCCCTTCGAACATTGGGTGGCGCGCGTGGCCGTTTCCACATGCTTGGACCGCTTGCGCGCACAACGCCGGCGGCCGCTTCGGCTGTGGTCGGAATTGTCCGAGCCGGAACAGGCGCTGTTGGAATCCCTGGCGGCGGATGCTCCCCCGGGCGGCGCGGGGGCCGAGACGGCCGCGTGGGAAATCGTGAGCCGGCTGCTGGACGCGCTGGCGCCAGCGGAACGGCTTTTAATGACGCTGCTCGAGTTCGAACAAAAAACGCCGGCGGAAGTCAGCGCCCTGACCGGCTGGAGTTCGGGCGTGGTCCGCATCCGCGCATTTCGCGCCCGGCGCAAGCTCCGGGCGCTCTACGCCAAGCTGGAGCGCGGCAAATTATGAAGCATAGATGGTCTCGTCGCGCCGGAACGCATCCGGGCCGGGCCGCAGACCAATCATTGAAATCGCGATGAAACATACAGAGTGCAGGTTGGAGCGATTGTTGGAACTGGCACGGCGCGGTCGCCCGGCCGGCGCGCCCGAGCCGCGTGTCGGCTTCGCCACGCGCGTGGCGGCGCGCTGGGCGGCGCAAGACCTTCCGTCCGACCCGCTCGCGGTCTGGGAACGGCTG
>DATLZF010000297.1:0-5713 GCA_035574135.1 Candidatus Methylomirabilota bacterium | reverse complement strand
ATCCCGTTGGCATTGACGAGCAAAGAAGCTCCGGCCGCCGTGATGACGCTCAAATCCGGGTACCCGTCATTGTTGAAGTCTCCGGGGCTGATGGAGAGCACGCCCTCCCGGGAGGCGAGCGCCGCCTCCTCCACCGGCTCGGTTCCGTTCCGGAAAAGCCGCGCGCCGTTGGCGGACCAGGCGATCAGGTCGGGCCGCCCGTCGGCATTGTAGTCGAGCACGGCGAGGCCGGCAGTGGCTGGATCAAACCCATCGGCGATGCGGCGCTCTTCAAACCGCAATGCCGCGGCAGGTTCTGCGGGCGGCGCGGGTTCGATGATCTCGTAGATCTCGGCGTAGAAACTCCAGTCGAGGTCCTCCGGGATGGCTGCGCCGGCCTGCTGCTGGCGAATCTGCTGGAACAGGCGCAACTGCTCGGCGGCCTCCTCCGCGCGGCCGGCGGCGCGGTAGGCGTTATAAAGCTGGAAGTGCGGCCCGGCCAATCCGGGATCGAGCCGGGCGGCGGTTTCAAACTCCCGCACCGCCTCCTCAATCCGATTGGAGAGGCGATAGAGATAGCCCAAGTTATAGTGCGAAACCGGCTCCTCCGGAACCAGCCGCACCATCTGCTCGAACTCGGCGATGGCGCGTTCGTACTCGCCTCCCTTCTTGTAGGCGATGCCGAGGTTGAACCAGATATGCGGGATGGAGGGGTCCTGCTGCTTGGCCCGCTGGAGCTCCGCGATGGCCTGCTCGGTCTGGCCGGCGCGCAGCAGCGCCAGGCCGTAGTTCACGCGCTCGCGCGCGGAGCCCGGATTCAGCTCCAGCGCCAGCCGGAACTGCTCGACGGCCTGCTGCTGCGTGGTGGGATTCTCATAGAACGCCTTGCCGAGATTGCGATGCGCAGCCAACCGCTCGGCGACGTCCGGCGGGACGGAAGCGGTCTGCTGCGCCAACGGCCAGACCCCTCCGGCCGCAGCGACCCACAGGACAACCGCCAGCGCCCCCCGCCTCATTTCGCAGCCAATCCCTTCCCTTCCTCGATGACGCTGATCCGGTTCAGCGGGGCCTGGACCGTCTCTTTCAAGCCGCTCGGCCAGAGAATTTCGATAGAGTCGATCTGCCCCGCGCGCCCCAGGCCGAAATGCAGGCGCGTGGTGGACTGTCCGGCATAGCCGTTGCCGCCATCGACGTGGCGAATCCATTGCTGCCCGCCGGCCCGCAACGTAACCAGCGCTCCAATGGCATCGCGGTTGGATTTGGTTCCAATCAGTTTCAGTTCGATCCAGTTGCCGGCCGGCTGGGTGACGTTGCGATACAGCAGCGCGGGCTGGTCGGCGTTGGTCTGGTAGAAATCCAGCCGCCCGTCGTTGTCAAAGTCGCCGACGCCCAGACCGCGCCCGTCCAGGTCGTTATCGACGCCGGCCGGGCCGGCCATCTCCTTGAAGACGGCGCCAGAAAGATTCTTGAACAGCTTCTTTTTCTGATACCCGCTCCAGCTCCTGTCGCCGATGGCGGGCCAGTTGTTGACGTCGGTGAAATCGATGCCGGGGGTAATGATCATCGGCAGCAGCACGGGGATGTAGTTCTCTTTGCCGGCCGAGCGCAGGCCATTGGTGGCAAACAGATCGAGCCAGCCATCGTTGTCGAAGTCGGCGAACTTGGCCGCCCATCCCCAGAGGGTGTCGCAGGTGGCGGTCTCTTTCGAGAGGTCCGTGAAGGTGCCGTCGCCGTTGTTGTGCCACAGCATGTTGCACTCTTTCATGTATTCGTCGGTGATGTTGGTCACGTAAACGTCCAGCAGCCCGTCGTTGTCGTAGTCGGCGATCTCGGCGTTCATGCCCTTCTTGGTGTCGAACCCCAGGGCCTTCTCCGTGACATCGGTAAAGGTGCCGTCGCCATTATTGAGGTACAGCCAGTCGGTGCCGTAGTCGGAAGCGACGTAGAAATCCTGGTCGCCGTCGAGGTCAAAGTCGGCGTGGCCGACATCCAGCGTCCAGCCGGTGTTCTTGGACAGGCCGGCCTGCGCCGTGACCTCCCGAAAGGTGCCGTCGCCCTGGCCGCGCCACAGCGTCAGGCCGCCGCCATTCACGGCATTATCCAGATTATTGGGGAGGATCTTGGGATTCTTCAGGTCGAGCAAATTCTCGGGTTGGAAGTAATTGCCAAACAGCAGGTCCAGCCGGCCGTCGTTGTCGTAGTCAAAGGCGATGACCGCGATGGTGTTGCCGAACTTGCCCAGCCCGGAGTTGGCCGAGACATCGCGGAAGGTCCCGTCGCCCTCATTGTGATAGAGCAGCGGCGTGCCGAAGCGGGCCACCAGCAGGTCGCGCCAACCGTCGTTGTCGTAATCAAACCACAATCCGTCCGCCACGATGGAGAGCGGATCATTGCCGCCGGCCACGCCGGCCCTCTCGGTCGCGTCCGCGAAGGTGCCGTTGCCCTGATTGCGGTAGAGCTTGTTGGGCTTGCCCTCGTCGGAGTTGGTCACGAACAGGTCGTCGAAGCCGTCGTTGTCAAAATCGCCGACCGCAACGGCGGAGCCTCCGGAGGTGAACATGCCCAGCACATCGGCGTTCTTCCCGGAAAATTTTCTGGTGTGATGCCGGTGGCGGACGCCGGCCTGGCTGCCGATTTCCTCGAATCGAATCTCGCCGATCGCGTCATTGGCGGCGCTTCCAAACCGCAGCAGCAAAGCGCCCGCAGCCGCCCACAGCGCGGCCCGGGCCACTCCGCGCCGCGCCAGCGCCCTCCAGCCGATGGTCTTCATTTTCCCGCCCGCGCCGTGGTATTTTCCTCGGCCCACAATTCTTGCAGCGACGTGTCCACCCGCTTGGTAATGTCGTAGGTCTCGTCGATCACCGCCTTGAGCGCCTCTCCCTCGGCTTGCATCCGGGCTTGCAGGGCGGCGTTCTCCGGGAACAACTGCAGGCCCTCCGCCCACACCTGCCGCGCCCGGGCCAGGTCGTCCATCTTCCAATAGCCGTCGCCCAGCGCGATGTACGACCGCACGTGGTAGGGCTTTTTGCTCTCCGCTTTCTGAAGGTTCATGGCCGCCTCCAGATCGGCCACCCCCAGCGGAGCGCGCCCGAAGATGACCGGCCAGTACAGGTAGCTGTTCCCGCGCGTGTAGAGCGCGAGCCAGGATCTCTTCAGCTCGATCGCTTTGGTAAACGCCGCCAGGGCGTTGTTGGCCAGGATGACCTGCGTGATGGAGCCCGCCACGGGAATCTTGTCCACATAGGCGAAGCCGAAATTGAGCTGGGCATTGGGGAGGTTGGGATGATCGGCCACCAGCTTTTCAAGAAAGGCGATGGCGCGGTCGTAGGCATTGGCCTGGATGGCCCTCTGGCGGTACTCGCTGCCCAGACGCAGGTTATCCGGGTCCCCGGCCAACTGCGCCTCCAGGGCGGAGAGCGCCTCCTCGGGCGTCGCAGCCGGCCCTGCCGGAGGCGCCAGCAGCAGCGCCGCCAGCCACAGGATTCCCCAACGGTGCGTTGCTCGCATCACGGTTTCGCTCCCTTCGGATGAAATGGTTCGGGTCGGGGCCCGCCTTCCACGAGCCGGTAGATCTTGTCGGCAGCCAAATCCTGAAACACCTGCCGCTCGCCGGAGGGCCAGCGAATTTCCAGCCGCTCGATTCGGGAGGCCGCGCCCAGCCCGAAGTGGACCCGCTGGCTCGACTGCGCGGCGAATCCGTTGCCGCCGTTGACGAAACTCAGTTGCGTGCGGCCGGCCGCCGTCAGCCGGAGCTGGGCGCCGATGGCCATGCGGTTCGAGCGGCGGCCTTCGAGAAGAAAGGCGGCCCAGTGAGCTCCTTGTTCCGGCCCCGGACCGATGTTGCGGTACAGATGCGGCGCCGCTCCCGCGTTGGTGACGAACAGGTCGAGCCGGCCGTCGTGGTCAAAATCGGCCACCGCGATGCCGCGCCCGTCGCGGAGCGAATCGACGCCGTGGCGCGCGGCTTCCTCCTTGAACAGCTGGCCGCGCTCATTGTGGAACAGCTTCTTCTTCTGATAGCCGCTGAGGCTTTTGTCTCCCATGGGCGGCCAGTTGCGCAGGTCGGAGAAATCAATCCCGGGGCGAATCACCATGGCGAAGATATCCGGCACGTAGCTTTCCTTGCCCGCCGAGACCCAGCCATTGACCACGTAGAGGTCCAGCCAGCCGTCGTTGTCGTAGTCGAAAAACTTTCCGGCCCATCCCCATCCGGTGTCGAACGTGCCGGTCTCGCGCGAGACGTCGGTGAAGGTGAGGTCCCCGTTGTTGTGCCACAGGAAATTGCCCTCGCGCATGTAGTCGTCGGTGATGTTGGTGACGTACACATCCAGCAGGCCGTCGTTGTCGTAGTCGCCCCAGTCGGCGTTCATCCCTTTTTTGGTGTCGATGCCAATGGCGGACTCCGTGATATCGGTGAAGGTGCCGTCGCCGTTGTTGCGGAAAAAGCTGTCGGTGCCGAAGTCGGCCGCCACGTAGAGGTCCTCGTCGCCGTCGTTGTCGGCGTCGGCGTGGCCGAGGTCCAGCGTCCAGCCCTTCAGGCGGATTCCCACCGCCTCGCTAACATCGGCGAAGGTGCCATCGCCGTTATTCCGGAAGACGGTGACCCCGCCGCCGTTCTGGGCGGTCTCAAAGCTTTCGGGGAAGAAATGCGGGGTGGTGGGATGGAAGATGTCGATGGGCTGGAAGTAGCCGCCGACAAAGAGGTCGGTATCGCCGTCGCGGTCGTAGTCAAAGGCCACCGCGGTGATGGCGTTGCGGTACGGATCGACCCCGGCCTGCTTCGACACCTCGCGAAACTTGCCGCCGCCGAGGTTTTCATAAAGCTGGCAGCGCCCGAAGCGCACCACGAACAGGTCCGGCCGGCCATCGTTGTTGTAGTCCAGCCAGAGGGCGTCGGCGGAGGCGTTGGAGTCGTCGTTGCCGTCGGCGACGCCGGCCGGCCCGGCGACATCGGTAAAGGTCAGATCGCCGTTATTGCGATAGAGGCGGTTCTTGCCGCTGGCCTTGGAATCGGTAACGTAGATGTCCTGCCAGCCGTCGCCATCGAAGTCCGCCACGGCCGCCGCCGCGCCCAGCGCCGTGTAGCCCTGCATGATGTTGGCGTACGGATTCTGAAAGGTGCGGTTGGAATGCGGCGCCTCCACGCCGGCTTTCGCGGCGATATCTGCAAAAAACGGCGGGGCCGGCTGGGCCGCTGAATCGCCTTCGCCGCGCAGCAGCAGCGCTCCGCCCGCCAGCAGCACCGGGATGACTCCCCAGGGTTTCACGGCCGGGCCTCCCCGTAGCGTTTCTCCCGAATCTGATCGCTGCCCTCGGTGATCTCGATGATGCGGTCGGCGGGAACGTTGAAAAAAGTCTGGGTGATGCCAGAGGCCGGCCAGCGGACTTCGATCTTCTCCACCACCGCCGCCTCGTTCAATCCGAAGTGCTGCCGCAGCGTGTTCTGCGAGCCGTAGCCGTCGCCGGCCACCAGTTCCCGCATCTGCTTGCGGCCCAGCACGGTGATGGTGATCCGCGCGCCGACCGCGTCGCGGTTGGATTTTGTTCCCACCAGCTCAATGGCCAGCCAGTGCTTGCGATTCCGGCTTTCATTTCGCAGCAGGGCGTGGCGGTCGGTGGAGGCCGAGACCGCGATGTCCAGCAGCCCGCGATTCCAGAAATCGGCGACCGCCACGCCGCGGGCATTGGCGAGCAGATCGGTGCCCGTGGCGCGCCCGATCTCGACAAAGGTGCC
>DATLZF010000296.1:0-8555 GCA_035574135.1 Candidatus Methylomirabilota bacterium | reverse complement strand
CGACCCGCCGACCTTTGAGCTGATGCAGCGGGCCGATACCATCGGCGTCTTTCAAATCGAAAGCCGGGCCCAGATGGCGACACTGCCGCGGATGAAGCCCGGAACGTTTTACGATCTGGTCATCGAAGTGGCAATCATCCGCCCCGGGCCCATCGTGGGCGATCTGGCGCACCCGTACCTGCGCCGTCGCAACGGCGAGGAGCCCGTCACCTACTACGCGCCCGAGCTGGTGCCCATCCTCGAGCGCACGCTGGGCGTGCCCCTTTTTCAGGAGCAGATGTTGCAAATGGCGATGGTGATGGCTCACCTGACCGGCGACGAAGCCGAGGAACTGCGCCGGGCCATGAGCTTTCATCGCTCGGACGAAAGGATGACGCGCGCCCGGGCGCGTCTGCGCGCGGCGATGGATCGCGCCGGGGTGCGGGCGGACGTTGCTGAACGGATCGCACAGGCCGTGGGGTCATTCGCTCTCTACGGCTTTCCCGAGTCACACGCCATCAGTTTTGCCCACCTGGCCTACGCCAGCGCTTATCTCAAGGCGCACCGAGCCCCGGAGTTTTTCTGCGCGCTGCTGAATCATCAGCCCATGGGGTTCTACTCACCCGCCACGCTGATCCGGGATGCCAAGCGCCGGGGCGTTCAAGTCCGCCCTGTGTGCGTGGCGCGTTCCGAGTGGGAATGTGTCATTGAAGCCGACGCGTCCATCCGGTTGGGATTGTTGCAGGTCGAGGGGCTGCGGCGCGACCCTGCGCAAGCGATGTTGGAGGAGCGTTCCCGCCGCCCTTTTGCGTCGCTGGAGGATTTCAAATCCCGGACCGCGTTCAGCAAGGAGGAGATCCGCACGCTGGCCGGGATCGGCGCCTTGAATTGTTTGGCCCCGCACCGCCGGGCGGCGTTGTGGGAAGCCGAGCGGCCCCGTCGGGAGGGCGACCTGTTCGGCGACCTCGGCCACACCGCCACATCGGTGGCCGAGGTGCCGTTGCGGGCGATGAATCCGCTGGAGCGTTTGCGCGCGGACTACGCCGGGCTTCGCCTCACGACCGGCCAGCACCCGATGGCGCTGGTCCGCGATCGGTTGCCGGGCATCTGCCGGGCCGGCGACCTGCCGGGGGTGGAGGATGGCCGCTGGGTGCGGGTGGCGGGACAGGTTATTTGCCGGCAGCGTCCCGGCAGCGCCAAGGGTGTGTGTTTCTTGAGCCTTGAAGATGAAACCGGCATCAGCAACGTCATTGTCGCCCCGCCCTTGTTTGAAGCCGAGCGGCTCACGTTCACGACCGAGGCATTTCTCATCATCGAGGGCGTCGTGCAGTCTCGGCACGGTGTCATTCACATCAAGGCCCGGTCTGTTCGGCGCCTCCCCTATGCCGGCTTGCAGGCGGCGCAATCCCATGACTTCGGCTGACATGCCGTCGCCGTCATCGGCCGGCATCGTTCGCTAGGGTCCTTTCCGGACGGGCGCGACGTGGCGCAGGTAGGCCATGGGTGTGAGCCCCACGATGCGCCGGAAGTGACGGGAAAGGTGGCTCTGGTCGCAGAACCCCACCTGTGTGGCCACGTCCGAGATGCTGTGAGGCGAGCAGATGAGCAGTTGCTTGGCGCGCTCAATCCGGCAACGGGTCAGGTATTCGTGCGGGGCGGCTCCGGTGGATTGTTTGAAAAGCCGGGCAAAATGGAACGGGCTCAACCCGGCGATCTCGGCCAGTCGCTGCAACGAAGCGCCCTCGGCGAGGTGATCGTGGATGAACTGGATCGTCCGTCGCAACTGGGGCCTGCTCAGTCCCCGCGCCGCAATGGCTTGCCGGTTTGCCCCCGTGGCGTGGCGGTGCATCAGGTGCGAGGCCAGGGCCGATGCCAACGACTCCGCGTAAATGGTGCCCTTCGAGTCTGGCCGCGCCGCCTGGTGGCACAACGCCAGGACCAGTTCACGCACCAGCGAGTCGTCGAGCTCTGGCGTCCAGACCGGCGCGGGCTGCTCGGGCCGGCCGCTGGTGGCGGCCACGCAGGAGTAAAACTTTGGCCCGAGAGCGATCAGGATGCACCGGCCCGGGGATCGCCCTGTGAGGGAGAAGGGCAGGCAGGCGGGCAAGATGCTCAGGCGGCCGGGCGCCACCTCCGTGCTCCCGGACGCTCCTTGGGCCTGCCATTGCATCTGCAGCCCGGCCTCCAAGTGGAGCAACACCAAATGATCCGTGGCGCAGACTTGGTTGAGATCCCAGCAAGGGCGGGGATGTTCTTCGAGGCGGAAATCATCCCAGCCGGCGGCGGCACTGGAAACGGTGGGCGGGCCGGCCAGGAGCGGGCGCACGCGGCCGGTTCGCACTTCGGTCACGAGGACTCGATGGTCGGTCATACGGCCTCCCCTGTTCGAAGCGGAGTCAGAGGTTCTGGCTCTTCAAGAGAGTCCTCCAGACCTTGCGCATTCGGCGCCGGGCCCGGAAGGCCCGCACTTTGACCAGCGACAATGACCAGCCTGTCATGCGGCTGATCTCCGCCACGCTGCGTTCCTCGATGTGCAGCAACGTGATCACCAACCGTTCCTCCGGGCGCAGATGATCCAAGAGCTTGTCCACCACTTCGCGCGCCGCGTGGCGCTGGCCGTCGGGGAGCTCGTCGCCCGTGCGGGCCACCTGTTCCACCGCGGCGGCCTGGTCCTCGGTCAAATCTCCCATGCGCAGTTCCGGTCGCACCGCTTCGTGCTTGAGCTGGTTCAGGCAGGTGTTGATGGCAATCCGGGACACCCAGTGCTCCAGCGGAACTGCGCCCGAGAACTGGTCCAACCGGCTGAAGACCTTGGCAAAGATGGCCTGAACCAAATCCTCCTCGCTCGTGCGGCGCGGCAGATGGCGCCGGACCGATTTGATCACCGTCGGGTAGAGCCGCTGGATCAGATGGCGGGCCGCCGTCTCGTCCCCTTCCCGGACGCGGGAAAGCCAGTGAGCGTCCTCGGCTGAGCGGGTTGCCTCGGGACGGGGCGCCGTGACGTAGGGGGCCCAGGCATCAAGGAGCGAAGGCGCGATTGTGCTCATGTGTTCGCCGGTACAAGCGAGATACGCGGTTGAAGTCCGCAAAAGATTGCCGAGGATTTTCCCGCAGACGTGGTCGGCAGGGCAACTCGATGCCGCGGCACCGTTGCCCTTGAGGGAAAACGGAGCGGTGGTTCGGAGCCGGGGGCCGGTGCGGGGCTAGGTGCCGCCCGTCTGCCAGTCCGGGTAAACGCTCTCGTGGAGCTGGCCGCGCTGGATCAGGTCGTGCAAGTCCCGGAGGATGGTTTTGCGGGAAACGCCGAACTCGCCGGCAAGGTGGGTGATGTTGGGTTTGGTGCCCGTCCCGCGAAGGCGCTTGAGCAGTTCATTCTGTCGGGCCAGGCGCTCGGTGAAACGCCGTTCCGGGTCGTGGTGGCCGATCTTCTCGGCGCGTTCGAGGGACTGGAGGGAGCGGACCGTTTCGTCGAGACCGCATTCCGTGATGGCCCGGTGCACGATGTTGCGCAGCGCCGGCACGTCCACCGGCTTTTCGAGCACGTAATGAGCGGCGCGCGACCCTTGCAAGGCTTGAAGGCGGCCGGCGATGTCGAGCGTGCCGGAAACGATGACAATGGGCACGTGCGCCGCGGCATCCTTCAGCCGCGGCAGGAAGTCGGTGCCGCGTTCGCCGTTGGCCAGGACCTGGTCGAGCAGGATGACATCCGGGATGTGCCGGCGAATCTGTTCAAGAGCGGCCGTGCCGTTGGCAACGCACACAACGCGATAGCCGCGCAGCGCCTTGGCGTAAAGCCGGAGTTGGGCCGGATCATCCTCGACGATGAGGATGTCCCCCAATGGCGTGGGATCGGATGCGGGTGTCATCCGCCCGGCAGCATAGAGGGTCCCGTCACCGTTTGTATAGTGTGCGAGCGGCGCACGGCTACGTGCGAATCCCGGTGGGGACGGGAACGAGGATGCGGAACGTGCTGCCCTGGTCGGGGCGCGTGGCCACGGCGATCCCCAGCCCGCCCTCTTCCGCCATGGCATAGACCGTGGCCAAACCCATGCCGGTACCGCGGGTGGCGCCGCGGTGCTTGGTGGTGAAGAACGGCTCGAAAATGCGGGGCAGCACTTCGGGGGCGATGCCCGGACCGGAGTCCGCCACCGTCAGTTCGAGGAACAGCGCGGCGGGCGCGGGCCGCAGCACGATGCCGTCGGGCAAACTCGTGGCGCTCCGGACGCCCAACCGGAGCTGGCCCCGGCCATTCATCGCCTCGGACGCGTTCACGATGAGGTTGAGCAGGATTTGTTCGAGTCGGTTCCGGGAGCCCCGAACCCGCGAGGCGTCGTGGTCCAGTTCGAGGGTCAGGGTGAGGCCGCTGAGAAACTGCTTGCTCAACAGCGCCACCGTGTCCTCGACGAGCTCCGCCAGCGAGAACGGCGCGCTGTCGGGGCCCTCTTCGCGACTGTAGCCGAGCATGGAGCGGACGAGTTTCTTGCCCTGCTGCACCGCCTGCTCGACCTCGGCGACGTTTTCCGCGATCTCGGCGCGGCCGCGGGCGGCTTCGCCAGTGAGTTGGTTCGACATGCGGATGACCGACAGCAGATTGTTGAAGTCATGCGCGATGCCGGCCGCCAGGGTGCCGAGGGCCTTCATTTTCTGAGCGTGGATGACCTCGCCGCGGGCGCGTTCGAGTTCCCTTGCCCGTTCCGCAGCCAGGGCCTCCAACTCGGTGTAGTCGTTGAGGAGCCGTCGCGATCGCAACAGGATCGCCAGCCACAACGTCACCGCCGCGCCCAGCCCCGCCACTGCCAGCGCCGTCAGCCGGGGCGCCAAGGGCGTCGGCCGGCTCTCCGCATGCGGAGGAAGGGAGGCGGTGCTGACTTCCGCAGGAGCGGTCGAATCTCCGGGGGATGTCCAATTCAGCCCGAGGCCGGTGAGGTCGTGGCGCAGCCGGCTGAGGTCCCACACACGGATGATGCGTCCCGCCAGTGCGATCAGGGTGCCGGCGTCCGGCCCAAGTTCCAGTTGGGTGATGGCTTCTGCCTCCGGCACCTCGAAGGTGGCGACGACCTTTCCGGTCGATGCCTCCAGCAGTTGCATGCGACTCAACGACGTCGCCGCCGCCAGCCAGCGGCCGTCCGCGCTGAATGACAGGAGACCGGTGGCTTCGCCTGTGCCCTCGCGTGGGAGGGATCGCACCACGGTGCGCGTGGCCACGTCCCAAAAATCGTAGGCGGCGGCCGAGCCGATGACCAATTGCCGCCCATCCGGGCTGAACCCCACCTGGGCGTCGCGGCCTCCGATCTTGAGGATGGGCCGGGCCGTGCGCAGATCGTAAATCCACGTGCCCACGCCCTTCCAGGTGCCGCTGGCCAGCCATTGTCCGTCCGGGCTGAAGGCCACGTTGCCGAAGCCCGCCTGTCCGCGGAAGCGGGTGGGTGCCCGTTCCGGTTGTTCGAGGTCCAGCAGCAGCCCCTCGCTGGTGGCCAGAACGACCATCAACCAACGCCCGTCCGGGCTGAGGCGACCGGAGGCGGGGTGTGCTCCGGAGGGCAAGGGAATCGGATGCGCGTCTCCAAGCAGCAGTTGCGCCCCGCCTTCGTTGGTCGTCCAGACCAAGGACCATCGGAAGACCCCACCCGGGCCGGCGGTGAAGATGGAGCGGCGGTCCGGGGCGAACATCACCGCGCCGGGCTCCGGGGCATCGTGGGCGGCCAGCAACTGGCGCCGTGGCACGTCCCACACCTGCAAACCGCGCCGCCGCCCCCCGGCCACCAGGAGGCGGCCGTCCGGACTGAGATCGAAGCGCCGGATTTCCCGCGCGGCCGGATCGGGGGCGAGCAGTTTGAACACGACTTCGTTCTCGGCGAGCGGCCAGATTCCGACGCCCTGATTGGGACGTTTGAAACTGATGTGCCGCCCGTCGGCGCCAAATCCGGTGCCGTAGCCCTGGAAGGTGCTGACGAGCGTTTCTCCCGTCGCCACATCCCACAGCCGCGTGTTGGCGCCCCAAGAGTGCGTGAGCAGCAGGTGCGAACGGGGATGAAACCTGACGGCCACGACTTCGCGCGCCTGTCCGGTCCATTGCTGGTGCTGGCCCCGTTGCGTGTCCCAAAGGTAAACGACCCGATCCTCCCCAGCCCCGGCGAGCCAGCGGCCGTCCGGGCTCCAGTCGATCGTGTTCAGCGGCGCGCCGGCGGCCGATCGATACACGGCGTTGGTGACCAGCGTATCCCGGTGGAGCAGCCGCACCGTGCCGCCGGCCGAGACGGCCAGCCACGGCTCGTGCGGATGAAAGCGGACGCTTTGCAGGCCGGCCATCGCCGGCGGCCCCGGGTGTGTGGCGCCGGTGACGAGGTCGAATCGTGACAGTGGGCCTCCGTGCCTTCCGAGCAAGACGTGCCGGCTGTCCGGACTGAAGGCCAGGGGCACATCGACGGGCATCACTTCGCGGAACGGTGCCCGCGCCACGATCTCGCGGCGGTCAAGGTTCCAGACCACGGCCTCGCGCGGAAAGGCCGCCGCCAGGTGGCGGCCATCGGGGCTGAAGCGCAGAAAACGTCCGCCGCCACCGGGACCTGCCAGACTCAGCCACTCCGTGTTGTCGCGAGCCCGGCTCAACCGCACCGAGCCATCCGCGTGCGAACGCGCCAGCGTTTCCAGATCGGGGCTGAAGACCTCCTCCAGCGCACCTTCGGGTTGCGGCCAGTAAACGGTGGGCTCTCCCAGATCGGTCAGCACCAGCGAGCCAATCGCTTCGTTGCGCAGGTCGAGATCAGGTCGGACGTGGGCGGCCGCGCGAAGGATGTCGAGGGCGGCAAAGCGACGCCCCGGCTGGCCGCTCAGGCGCACGGCGCGCGCCGTGGCCAGTCGCGAGTTCCACAATTCCCGTTCTGCCTGCCGGTGTTGCTGCTCGGCTCGCATCGTGGCGGCCTGCGCCCGGATGGCATTGTCCTCCGCCTTCCGAGCCGCCACGAGGGCCAGGCCCACCAGACCGAGGACCACGGCAAGGACGCCGGCGGCGGCGAGATTCGCCCGCCCCAGTCGGCGCCGCAGCAACTCGCGCCGGGCGCGCAGGGGATCGTTCGCCGGACTGTCCACCGGTGGCTTCATGGTCTCGGAGGGGGCTGTGGCGCCAACGTAACGCGCGTGGGCCAAGGGCGCCATCCTCAAATCCGGCCCAAAAATTCCTCGGAGATTAGCCTTGCTGCCGGCAGGACGCTTCCCTACGCTCCCCGCTCCAAAACTGAGAAAGTCTGGGTATGAGCAGAATCTGTGAACTGACCGGCAAGCGCCCCGTCAAAGGCAGCAAGATTTGGCGCAGTGGCAAGGCCAAGAAACTGGGCGGCATCGGCACGCACGTGACGGCCATCACCAAGCGGCGGTTCATGCCGAATCTCCAGCGCGTCAAGGCCCTGGTGGATGGCCAAGTGCGTTACATCCGCGTCTCGACCAAGGCGATCAAGAAGGGCCTCGTCATCAAGGCACCCAAGCGGACCTGGAAGAAGACCGAGGCCGCGGCCGCGTAAAACATTTCTGTCCTCGGAAGAGGCGGTTCCGGATTCGGGGCCGCCTCTTTCGTCCTTTCGGTCCGCGCTGCGGCGTTGCCTTCGGTTCTTGTCGCCTCCCTGCTGAAGCTCAGGCCCCCGGGATGCGCACCGTGATCTGGCGTGCCCCGGCGGGAAGCTCATGGGTACTGACCCGGCCCCCCGGCCAGCGCACCCAGATGGCCGTGGCCGCGCGAGGCGTTGCCAGCACCGCGACCGGGCTGTCCTGCGACCAGTATCCCGAGCCGCCGTGGATGGCGCGGGCGGCGCCGAGTTCCTCGCCAAATTTCAACCTCATCACCGCTCCCACTCCCGCGGGGTTGAGAGGCGGGCCGGCCAGTTTGACGCGCAGTCCCGGGGTTGCGGCAGTGTTGCGGAACAGCCGGGTCTCGCCACCGTATTGCGTGACGGCCAGGTCCACGCGGCCGTCCCCGTCGAAATCGCCCGTGGCGGAGCCTCGTTGTTCGCCATAGACGCGCACACCCGAGCGCTGGCCCGGCACCGCTTGGAACCCGCCGCGACCATCCCCTCGCAGCCAGAGGCCGCGCCCGGCGTCGCAGCGGGAATCCTCGTTGCGCACGGCGAAAAAGTTCTGGCTCAAGAACAGATCCTCGTGCCCGTCACCGTCGGCATCGGCGACGTTCAGGCCAAAGGCCGGCGCGAACTGTGCCTCGGGCGGCAGGGGCCGCGCCTCGAAACGATCCCCGCGATTCAGGAGGACGACCGAGGCCAGGGTCGTGGCCTGCACTTCCCGCGCGGTGCTGAACTGGTGCTGAAGGATGTCGCGGATGTCCGCGGTGGCGAACAGCCGGTGCTTGGGGAACCGCACCCGCAGACCGGGCAGGCCGGTGGCCAGTTGCTGCAGATCGCGGCGCGGCACAATCCGACCGGTTTCGGGATCGGTGCCCGCTTCGATCAGGTCCACGGTTCCGTTGCTGTCGAAGTCACCAAAATAAAGGCGCAAAGGCGCCTCGGCCGTGGCCCGGTAACCGGTGTTCAAACCCCAGTTCGACGCGACGACGTCCAGCCGCCCGTCGCCAT
>DATLZF010000295.1:0-4918 GCA_035574135.1 Candidatus Methylomirabilota bacterium | reverse complement strand
GTTCAGATGCGCTTTTGGGGCGAAGCTTCCGCCGAATGAACAAGGAGAGTCCGGCCGTCGCGACGCCTGGAACAAGCAGGAAAATCACATATGGATAAACGAAGTATGCAAAACCCTGGAGCAAGTATTTCGGGGAATAATGCTCGGGCGGGCCATTCAGGATGAGCATGGCGATGGCAAGCAGCGCGAGAGTCGCCGCTGCGGTTTTGATGCAGAGATTCCAAAATGTCCGCCGATGAAACCATGCCAGGATCGCTCCGATGGCGACGGCTGCGATACTGAACAGTAAAAGAGCTTCCATAAATCCTCACCAATTGAACTCGGCACTGGCAGTAATTTCGCCGTCGCCGAGCAGACTGAGCAGCGTTTGTTGCTGCCAGTCCCAAACCGTCTTTCCTTTGACCCTGACGGTGTAGGAGGGATATCCGTCGTTGATGCCGCTCAATGTCCCGGTCCTCATGCAAAAGTTCAGGTGGATGTCGTAGTTGTAATCAATGTCGAAGAACGAGGGCAGTGCAGCAGAGGATGAGTTGCCAATCATCGTGACAGTAAAATTCGGATGAGTGCCGGTAACCCAATCTCGAAATGTTGAAGTTCCGGTCGGATACGCAATCCCTCCAATGCTGGTCGTGCCGGTGAAGGTGCTGCGGTTCACAATCTGACCGTATTCGTTCACCACAACGCTGTGGATTGTTTTCACACCAGATTGCATGTCTGGCGGTCGGATAACCGAGGTTACAACAATCTGGACGTTCTCCAGACCGACGATGTCGATTTGAGTGATTGGATTGTTGCCTGCAAATTGGTAACCGGCCTGCAACCCCTTCTTCGCCAGTTCCAAAATCTCATCAAGGCTCTTACCTCTCGCGTATCGCTTGAAGAACTCAGGTTCTCCGAGTGGGTCTCTGTTTGGCCACCGGCCGGTGCTGGGGTCGTAGTAGCGGTGGCCGTAGTAGAGCCAGCCCGTCTCGTCGTCGTGGAATTTCGTGGAGAAGCGGAAGGGGTTGAGGAAGGCCAGCGGGCCGGTGGCCCGCAGCAGTTCGCCGAACGGGCCATACTCGTAGCGGGCGGCCTCAGTGCCGTCCGCCGCGCTCACCAGCCCCACTACGTTCCCGTTGCCGTCGTAGCCGTAAAAATAGGTGCCGGCGTTGGCCCCCTGATGGACCGTCATGGCCAGCAACCCGCCCACACCCCCGGCCCCTTGCAGGCTGCCGCTGAGATCGGTGCCCCAGAGGTAGCTTCGCACCACCGCGTTGTTCGTGGCGTTGAGTTGAGCGAGGAGGTTCCAGCCGTCGGGGAGTTGACGCCGGCGGCATTGCAGAGCGCGAGGACCGACGGTGCGCCAGTTACGACAACGCCGATGGACGGGGCGATGGGAGGCCGCAGAACTCCACACAGAGCGCACCGGGGCGATGGACCCGCGATAATGCCGGCAACGGGCCTGTGAGATCGTCGTCATCGGCCAAGTGGTGGTGCGCTGGCAGACAGGCTGCCCGACACGCCGCCCGTTGGCAAGGCGGCCCTCACAGGGGCCAAGAAGGTGCTGACGCTGACCGCACCCCGGAGGCCGGACGGCTGGCTGGCCAACCGGCCGGAGCGGTGGATCGGGCGTCCCCGGCCAACCGCGAGGGCGCGGTTGGCGACGCCCGGGGCGGGCGTGCTCCCCTGTTTCAACCGCATCGTGCCATCGCGGCAGGGTGGCGGGCTGGCCGTGCCGCACTCCGCAGCGACGGAGGAACGCAAGGGCTGTGGCACACGCGCGGGTGGCCGACCTTCCTCCGGCGCGGCCTGAGCGGCGCACGATTCCTTACACCTCTTGTGCGGGTCATCCGCTCATCGCTCTACTATTGACTCCTGCGGGGCTGAGTGAAAATCGACCCATCCATACTTGAAACAAAAACACGGCGTTCGTCCGCCACGTTTGTTTCCTCGATAAGGATCTGATTTGGCGTCGAAGTCACGGCGCTCGGAGTATACGGATTGACCAAACGATAACACGGCTGGGATAGGTCGCGCGGAATTGGAGAACTAAGCTTGATATTCAGTCGTTCCGCTGTCGCAAGCAGTTGGGCGGTGCTGTGAATGTTGGTTGATTCGAGGCACAGGCGTGTTAAAGCCTCCACATCAGTCCTTCGAGCCGCCAACGTCTTTTTTTCCCGGACCGCACGGAGAACGAACAAACAACTTCCGGCGATCACGGACACAGCGATGACGTAAACGAGCAAGCGCACCTTTGTGTTCATACGCAATCCTCGGCATCAGTAGCAGTCTTTGCTGATACTGTAACTCGTAAATATCCACACCGCCTTACCCCTTTTTGCTCCCTTAGTGCCTGTGCCACACGTAAAGATTTTCCGGACGTGGCAGGCTTTCTTGGTGCAGCCGCATATCCATTCCGGCGTCAGAAGCCTGTCAACACAGCCCACAAGAACAGTCGCCTTTACGGTTTCGCCCTGATTCGACTTTGTGCATGTGTATGTCCCCATGTCCGACTCACTTTCGATGGTGACCGGCCCTTTGTTATTAATCGTTGACGCAAGCTCAACGGGGAGAGATGGCGGATTAAAATTGCATTTGCACCATATTCCACCACCCAAATAGTCCACAAGAGACACTGGTTGATTGGCAACGAATTGATAGTCGTTGAGATCGGGTAGAATGTCATTATGCGGTATGTCCGCGTTACGGGCTTCAACGAAAGCAAACTCCACGAATGGATCCCTACTTGGCCACCTTCCCGTGCTCGGATCGTAGTAGCGGTGGCCGTAGTAGAGCCAGCCCGTCTCGTCGTCGTGGAATTTCGTGGAGAAACGGAAGGGGTTCTCGAACGCCAGCGGGCCGGTAACCCGCAGCATCTCGCCAAACGGACCATACTCGTAACGGGCGGCCTCAGTGCCGTCCGCCGCGCTCACCAGCCCCACCACGTTCCCGTTGCCGTCGTAGCCGTAAAAATAGGTGCCGGCGTTGGCCCCCTGATGGACCGTCATGGCCAGCAACCCGCCAATGCCGCCCGCCCCTTCCAGTGTGCCGGACAGATCCAGCCCTCGCGTGTAGGTCACTGTCTGGATCGTGTTGGTCGAAAGCTGCGGGTTGGAGTGCCGCTCCTGCAAGACCCGCCTGCCGCCAGCCGGGGCACCGGGTGGGATCAGGCTCAGGCTCGCGCGCAGGCGGTTGGTGCAGGTGTAAGTCACCGTGTCGTTCTCCCACGGGCCGTCTTCCCACGCCAACAGCCCGGAGACAGTGTAACCGTAGCGGGGCGTCCCCAACCCGTCCACCCGGTTCGTCAGCCGGTTGGCGGCGTCGTAGGCCAACTGCCGCCGGCAGTGGTGTGGTGATGGTGTTGGTCGTGCGGCCGCCCCGATGGTCCTGCGCCACCACGGTGAAGGTGTTGTTGCCCTCCACCGAGGTGAAACCAGCCCGGGCGAAGGTCCGGTCCGCGTAGCGTTCGGCCGGCTGGCTGTTGACCGTCACGTCGGTCGTGGGCACTGCCGCGGCGACCCTTCCCAGAACGAAGAGACTGGTCGCCGCCGGGTCGGTGGCCTGTTCGTGGTGCTCCACGTAAGTTCTGGCAGAAGCCAGCCGCACCGCCGCCTGCGCGGCGGCGAAGTTGCCGGTGAACTTCAAGGCAAGGGAAAGAGGTGAGAGCGGGACCAACCATCCGTGAGGCAGGCGGAGAATCTCCGCGCTGCGCCGCCACTATCTCCAGCCCGGCAGGCACAGGAGAAACGGCACCCCGATCACCGGGACGGGGTCACCGCCAGAGGGAGCTCGGTCCATGTCATGGACCGATTCTGTCCGGGGCCGAACCCGTGGCGAGGTTTTTGTGTTTCGGTGGAAACACCCTTGGCCAGCCGGTTCCCCGCGCGTTGGCGCATGGACGTGGACAACTGGAAGGCGGCACGCAAAAATCGCCGGAAAGAACATGAGCAACCGCGACATACCTCGATACAAGGCCACGCTGGCCAGTTTCATTTTCCTCAGCCGGTGGCTGCAGGCACCGCTCTATCTCGGCCTGATCGTGGCGCAGACGGTGTACGTTTACCGCTTCTTGCTCGAGCTCTGGCACCTGATCGGGTTTGCCCTGCTCGGGCACACGGCGCCCGCCTCCGTACCGGCGGATGTCACGGATGCGGAAACGGTCGTAATGCTGAGCGTGCTGGGGTTGATTGACGTGGTCATGATCGCCAACCTGCTGATCATGGTGATCGTGGGCGGCTATGAGACCTTTGTCTCGCGCCTGCGGCTGGAGGGACACCCGGATCAGCCGGAATGGCTGTCGCACGTCAATGCCGGCATCCTCAAGGTCAAGCTCGCCACCGCCCTCATTGGCATCTCGTCCATCCATCTGCTCAAGACGTTCATCAACGCCGCCAAACACGACACCAAGATGATGCTCTGGCAGGTGGTCATTCACCTGACGTTCGTGGGGTCCGCCATCGCGCTGGCCTGGATCGACCGCCTGACGTTCCGGCCCGGGGACAAGCCGCACTGATGGGCGGCGATCCGACCCCATGCGAAAAAGGGGAACGGCGGCCCCCGCGAGGAGGACCGCCGTTCGCCTAAACCATGCGGCGCGGCCTTAGAGACCGCGCTTGATCATGTACTTGAGCAGGTCCGCCACGCGGTTGCTGTAACCCCACTCGTTGTCGTACCAGCTCACCAGCTTGAAGAAGCGCTTGTTGAGCTCGATGCCCGAGCCCTCGTCGTAAATGGACGAGGCCGGACAGTGGATGAAGTCGGTGCTCACCACCTCGTCGCGGGTGTAGTCGAGGATGCCCTTGAGGTAGGTCTCGCTCGCCTTCTTCATGGCGGCGGAGATTTCGGCGTAGCTGGTTTCCTTCACCGTGCGCACGGTCAGATCGACGACGGAAACCGTGGGCGTCGGCACGCGAAACGCCATACCGGTAAGCTTGCCCTT
>DATLZF010000294.1:0-3212 GCA_035574135.1 Candidatus Methylomirabilota bacterium | reverse complement strand
GATTGCCACGCCAATGGAGTTCATGAGTTCGCGAATAATTAACGGGCGGCGAGTATGCCGAGCGCCGATGCGAACGCAAGGCCGGGCAAGTGCGCGAACGCGCTGGAGTGAATGCGGGCTGCCAGAAGCGTCGGCCGGGGAGCAGGTCCTTTCCCGATTTGGTAGCGCGTACGGGAATCGAACCCGTCTTTCAGCCTTGAGAGGGCTATGTCCTAGCCGATAGACGAACGCGCCGTCCAGAACGGTGATCATTAAAAAAACAACCGCCGGAACTGGTCAACAGTGGAATTCGTTCCCGGGCGACCGAAGTGGTGATAGCTGCGGCGCGCGCGAGGAGCTTTCCCCCTCCGGCGAGGCGTGCCGTTCGGTTGGCGCGGCTACCGATGGTGCGGGCCGGGGGGCGGTCCGAGCGCCGCCGGCCCGGAGCGGGCGGGTGTCGAGGATGCCGCGCCCGGCGCGCCCGGGCCGATCGGCTTGAAGCTTCCTGGCCGCTGCATGCGTCTGAACAAGGTATGGCATACGTGATACGACGACCGGAGTGGTACCTGCCGGAGCGCCAGGTGACGGCCGAGAAGGCGTTTCTGGACCGGCGCCGGTTCCTGCAAGCGATGGGCCTGGGCGGGGCGGCCCTGGCGATCCCCGGCAGCGTGCCACTCGTCAGCGGGGCTGAAGGTGGAGGGGCATCCGGTGGGCCGCCCAAGGCCCTTTACCCGGCCCGGCGCAATCCGGACTTCGATCCCGGCTGGCGGTTGACCAACGAACAAGTGGCCGGCAGCTACAACAACTTTTACGAGTTCTCCTTCGACAAGGCGATGGTGAAGGAACTGGTCGGCCGGTTCGAGATATCTCCCTGGTCCATCGAGATCGGCGGCCTGGTGGAGAAGCCGATGAAACTTGACCTCGACGAGTTGCTGCGGTGGTTCCCGCTCGAGGAACGGGTCTATCGTTTCCGATGCGTCGAGGCATGGGCGATGATCGTGCCGTGGACCGGGTTCGAGCTGCGGCGGTTGATCGAGAAGGTGGCGCCCAGGCCGGAGGCACGGTTTGTCCGCTTCGTCACCTTTCACCGGCCGGAGCAGGCGCCGGGCTTCAAACAGGTGCCCCACTACCCCTGGCCGTACTTCGAGGGGTTGCGCCTGGACGAAGCCCTGCACCCGCTGACGCTGGTGGCCACGGGCATTTATGGCAAACCGCTGCCCAAGCAGCATGGCGCGCCCGTCCGCCTTGTCGTGCCCTGGAAGTACGGCTACAAGAGCATCAAATCCATCGTGAAGATCGAGTTTGTCAAGGATCAGCCCTCTACCTTTTGGGAAACGTTGGCTCCCGACGAGTATCCCTTCGAGTCGAACGTGAATCCGCGCGTGCCGCATCCGCGCTGGTCGCAGGCCACGGAGCGAATCATCGACACCGGCGACCGCGTCCGGACGCAGCTCTACAACGGCTACGGCAACCTCGTGGCCAGGCTGTATGATAAGGCGTGAGTGCCCGGGCGCGTCCCGCCTGGGCCCGGTGCAGAGGGCCGACGAGATGAGACCGGGGCGAAACCCCACCGCCTTCGCACCCGCGCGAAATGTAAACGCGTGTCCGAGCTGTTGACGCTGTGCCTATCCCCGTCCTTACCGTCGAGCAGATGCGCCAGTGGGAGGCCGCTTCCTGGGCGGCGGGGCGCTCGCAGGAGGACGTGATCGCGCGGGCTGGTGGCGCGGTGGCGCGGGTGGCGACGGGGTTGACGCGCGCGGGCGATTCCATCCTCGTGCTGGCGGGCCGCGGTCACAACGGCGACGACGCGCGCCAGGCCGCCCGGCAACTGCCCCAACGCAAGGTGAAGCTGATCGAAGTTGGCGATCCCGCGGCGACGGCACGAGCCCTGCCCGAGTTGCTGGAGGAGGGACCGGCACTGATCATTGATGGTTTGTTTGGCATTGGACTCAATCGGCCGCTGGACGAGGCATGGGTGGAAATCATCCGGGTGCTCAACGCCAGTCGGGTTCCGATTCTCGCCGTTGATGTGCCGTCAGGTCTGGATGCGGCCACAGGGCAGCCCATGCCCGTGGCGATCGAGGCGGCGGTGACCGTGACCTTGGGCGCGCCCAAGGCGGGCTTGCTGGCGTCGAGTGCATGGCCGTATGTGGGACGCCTCGAAGTTGCCCGGGACATTGGTCTCCTTCCGTGCCCCCTGAAAGCGGAGAAAATTTGGACGATGGCGACGGATTTCGCCGCGTTCCCGCCGCCCCGGCATGTGGCGGATCACAAGGGCAGCCACGGCCATCTGGCCATTGTGGCGGGCAGTGTTGGGTTCCACGGCGCCGCGGTGCTGGCGGCTCGCGGAGCCCAGCGAGCGCAGCCGGGCTTGATCACCTTGTGTGTGCCCGAGACCATTTACGTCCCGGTGGCGGCGCGGCTCGAATCGGTGATGGTTCGTCCCTGGCGGGGAGAACCGGAGCTGCCCCAGGCAACGGCGCTGGTGGCCGGGCCGGGGTTGGCCGGTCCGGAGGTCGATTCCCGGCTTCGGGAATTCGTTCGACGCGCCTGGCGCGAGTGGCCGGGGGCGATGATCGTAGATGCGAGCGCGTTGGACTGGTTGGAGCCGGGGGCCGTGCGCGTTGCGGCGCCGCGGGTGTTGACGCCGCATCCCGGCGAGGCGGCGCGGCTGCTCGGCATTTCGACGGCCGCGGTGCAGGGCGACCGGCTGTCGGCCCTGCGCAAGCTCTCGGCGCAATGGGGCGGAGCCTGGGTTGTGCTCAAGGGGCATCAGACCCTGATCGGGTGTCGCGAGGGCGAGGTGGCAGTGAACTCCTCGGGCAACCCGCATTTGGCCCAAGGCGGGAGTGGTGATCTGCTTGCCGGCTTTCTGGGCGGACTGCTGGCGCAACCGCGTTTGCAGCGCGAAGTGTCCCTGGCTTTGCGCTACGCCGTGTGGCGGCACGGAACTGCGGCGGACTGCCTGTCGGCGCGATGCTCAAGCTGGACGGTGGAGGAACTTGCGGACGAGCTCGGCGCCCCGCGTCCCGACGGCGAAAATGCTTCCCTTGGTCCGGAGCCCTCTGCTATCCACCCCGTATGATTCGCACTTCGGTTTACGCGTTGGTGTTGCTGGCGTTGTGCTTTGGGCGGGCGGCCAATCTCGAAGGTGCGACGTTCAAACTTCTCAGCGGCGAATCCATCGAGGGAACGCCGGTGGGCCCCAATGAACAGGGCGTCGTCCTGAAGCT
>DATLZF010000293.1:0-5307 GCA_035574135.1 Candidatus Methylomirabilota bacterium | reverse complement strand
GCCCTCGAAGTTGAATTGGCCATCGCTGCGCCCGCCGACAAAGACGGTATCCTCCCCCTCCGGCACGGTATGAGTCATCGTGCCGGAGATCTCGGGTGCGGCCTGTCCGTCGAGGTGCACCCGTACCGATGCGCCGTCGCGCACGAGCACGACGTGATGCCAGGCGCGCAGGGCCAGCGGCGTGCGGCCCGCCAGGACCTCGTTGCGCTCGTCGCCGTTGAAGAGAATCAGCCTGCCGGTCAGGTCGGGACGGAACGTGCCGGCGACGCCGAGATGTTCGCCGCGCGCCGCCACGTCACCGTCGGGCCCGCGCGAGAAGACATAGCCACACACCGCCCGAGCGTCGGCGGGCAAACCGTTCCACAGCCAGAGCTCGACGGTGTACGTTGTGCCCAGCGGAACGCGCGCCCGCACCCGACCGCCGGCGAAGTGGACGCAACGGTTGATCGCCGCCCCGGAAAAGGCATTCGGCGCCTCCGGCTGCGGCGGCTGATGGCCACGGCGCCCGTCCGCACCCGGCAGCCAGAGGGCAATGCCATCCTCAAACAGCGCGGGATGCCGGCCAGTGGCATCGCGCGCCGTGGGTACCCCCATTTCCTCGAAGCGCCAGTAGGCGGCCGGCTTGGCGGCCAGGACGACACGGGAGTAGGGACCGAGCTCATCTTCGAGAGCACGGCGCGGGCGGCCGGCCACTTCTTCGAGCAACGAGAGCGCCGTCTCCACGATGCGCGGTTCGGCGTTGGTTTCGAGGCCGGCTGTGCGCGCGGGCCAGGTGGTGTAGCCGCCAAGTCTGTGCTGCTCCGGGGGCGGAATGTAGCCCTCGGCGCCGTTGGCCAGCTCGATGTTGAAGGTCGCCGTCAGCGGGCTTTGCCGTTTCAACTTCAAGCCCGTGAGAGCGAACACTTCGTTGGGCAGCGCGGTGATGCCGAGGTCGCCAACGCGCAGGGCCTGGAGAACCAGCTCGGTGCGCTGGCGCTCGTGGAGGTGGATCGCTTCCAGCGCGTAGATGTCGGGCTGCGTCTGGGGCAATTGCTCACCGAGCCTCGCGGCGGCGGACCTGGCCCAGGCGAGACGGTTCGCGTCAGGCACACGGTAAGTCAGCGGCAGGGTGCGCTGGGCCATCTTCAGCGGCGCGGTCTCGCGCCATTCCGCCTGCCCCACCAACGCGGCCACGCGGTCGGCGATTTCCTTCGCGTAGGCGTCGTAGCCGATCTCCCGCCGGGGCGCGCCGTAATCCATCCACATCAAATCGCCGCTCGTGCCTTGCGACATCATGGCGACGAAGGAGTCATCCGCGCCCAGTCGCGCCGCGATGTGCCGGGCGAACCGATCGAAGTAATCCGAGGAGAGCAGCGGCGAGCCGTAGTAGTGCATCGAGTAGTTGGCCAGCAACGCCAGCGGCCGGCCGTCGGCCCGTTGCACCGCCAGCACCGAAAGCTGCGGATCGACCGGCCCGCTCGGCCCGACGGCGTCCGGGCTGACGTGCCCGGGATGCATGTTCGCTCGGACATTCCGCTCGCCGAAGGGATCGACGAGCATCTTGTCCGGGCGCCGGATCCACCGGCGATTGAAGGTGTGCTCCCAGTCGTCCGCCTGAGCCCAGGCCACGCGCGCCGGCGCCAAGCGCGCCACGGCCCCGGTGATGGCAGCGGCAATTCTACCGGGCAGATAAGCGGCATACGCCGGGTCCACCCGGCTCCCGAGACAGGCCATCGCCGACGGCGCCGAGTGGGTGTGGGTGGCGGCAACGAGCAGGCGCGCCTCCGGCACGCCGGTAAGACGGCTGGCCTCGGTCTTGGCGCGGTCGATCAGATCGCGCGGCATCATGCAGGTGTCCACAATGCAGATCACAACACGCTCGGCGCCGTCATCCAGCGCCAGCGCCTTGGCGAAGAGTGGATCGACGACGTGCGTGGCCGAGCGCTCGGTGAACATGGCGTTGACCCGGACGGGAAAGCCGGTGGGCGAAATGTCCACGGCAAAGGCGCCGGCTCGGAAGGGTTGGGCGCCAAAGCTGGCACTGACGCTCAGGCCCAAAGTCCACGCCAGGACGACGCCGCGGCGGAATCGGTGCATGAGACCCAGTGAACGCTTCCGCCGAAAAAGTGGCAAGGCCGGGGAACGCCACGGGTGTGATACAGGGCGGCGGTCACCCAGGAAGCACGAGGATCTTTCGCTGCGGGAAGGATGCAGAGCTCGTCCCCCCGCCGCGATGACAGCACCCACGTGCGATTGGGTCCGCGGGACGGCCGCACGGGGCCGGATTCTCGTGGCCGGGTTCGCGCCCAAGCGGGCGGGTTCCCGATACGGACTGTCATGCGGCGCCCGAGCCGCGACCGCACGCGGCGCCCGTCAATCGATCCGGCAGATTCCCATTGCCACTGCGCCCCTCATTGCTAAGTTGGCCGCGCATTTCCGAAGACAGCGACACACGAATAACAGCGTGAACATTGACGACCCATGAGCACTGCGAAGAATAATTTCCCCAAACTGCACAACGCCATGTGGCCCGGCCTCGTCGGCAAGGGTTCCCCCGGCGCCGAACCCGCCATCGACCTCGACACCATGCTCGAGCTGACCGCCAAGGCGGAGGTTGACGGCGTGAAATTTGACGGCGTGGACCTGTTCCTCTACGAGCCGCACGTCAGCATCGACCTCGACGATGACGGCATCAAGAAACTGGCGGACAAGATCACTGACAAGGGCTTCGTGGTCGGCTCAGTCGTAGCGCCGGTGTGGTTCGACGGCTCGGCCATGGGCAACGAGCAACAGCGAGCCAACTGGGTCACGGCCGTCCGCAAGGCCTGCCGCATCGCCAAAAGACTGCGCGAACTCGGCGCCCGACCCTACGGAGTGGTGCGCATCGATTCGGCCGCCAGCGTCGCGGATTGGGACAAGGACCCCAAGGGGGGTACCAAACTGATCGCCCAGACCTTCCGCGAGGGCGCCCTGGTGGCCGAGGATCACGGCGAACGCCTGGCCGCCGAAGGCGAGATTTGCTGGGGCGGGATGCATTCGTGGCGCGCGATGGTGAACCTGCTGGAAACGGTGGACCGGCCGCAGACCGTGGGCTTCCAAGCGGACATGGCCCACACGCTCCTCTACACCATGGGCTACAACGCCGAGAAGGATGCCCTGCTGCCGGCAGGCTACGACTGGAAGAACAAGAAGCTGCTCGATGGCGCGCTCACGAAACTCACCGCCGCGCTGCGCCCGTGGACGATCGACTTCCACGTCGCGCAAAACGACGCCACCGTGAAGGGCTCCGGCTCCCATGACAAAACCGGCCGCCACTGCGTGGTGAACGATCCGAACGGCAAGCTGAACATCCCGCACCACGCCGGCTTCTGGCTGCGCGACGCGCAGGGCGAGCTCACGAAGAACTTCCTCCACATCTGCTGGGATGGCTGCATGTTCCCAAACGAGGTGATGATGAAGCCCGAAACGTGGAACAACATCCTCGCCGCCATGATCGCCGTGCGCGATCGCCACGGTTGGCAGGGGTGAGACGTTCAGGTATTCACCCGCTCTCACGGGGAGCGGCGGCACGGCGGGTTCAGACCGCGAACGGCGGCATGACCGTGCCCCGGTGGACGAAGCATGCGCTGCGGCCACTCACCGGCGCCGCCACCAGAACATTCGCTCCAGCCCGGTCCGGTTCGGATACGACCGCGGCACCCAATCCTCGATCAACGTGAACTGCGGCGAGAACCGCGCGAGGATTTCCTCCCGGGTCGTGCCAAAGGGCGGTCCCTCGGTGTCCGGAATCAAGTAATGCACCGCGAGGAACTGTCCGCCCGGCGCCAGCCACCGGCCGACGGACCGCACGTAGTCGTCCCGGTCGTGAGGATGGATCGCACAGAACAGCGTGTGCTCGAACAACCAGTCGAACGCGGCTGGCGGCGGGTCCTTGAGGAAATTCGATCGGACAAAGCGGGCCTTGAGTCCGGCCGCTTCTGTTCGCTCGAGGCCCAGCCGTATCGCCGAATCGGCGAAATCGAAACCCCAGGCCTCAAATCCCGCCCGCGCCCAGGCCCGCACATCATGGCCGGTGCCGCATCCCGGTACCGCCACCCGGCCTCGGGGCAACTCGGGATGCGCAGCCAGGAAATCCACCAACCCCGGCGAAGGCTCGCCCTTTTCCCAGGGCATGTCCCCCGTCTGATACCGCTTCTCCCAGTATTCGGGGCACGCCGGCGAGTCGTTGCTCACGGCGCGATCTTTGGGCGGGCAGACGCCGCTGCCCCCTCCGTAAGACGGTGAGGCCGACGTCGGCGTCTCGTCAGGCCGACCGGCTCCGAAGTTCGTTTGACTTGAGAAATGCTTCATCCCTAATAACGCGCCGGCGAGCATGTGGTTCGCCCGAGCATTGTGCAATATCCCGCTTCACCGGTCGCCGGGGGCCATCGCGTCGTCATCACCGGCGCAGGCATTGTCACGGCCCTGGGCATCGGGTGGTCGAGCAACGCGGCCGGGTTCCGCGCCGGCCGCACGGCCTTTCGGCCCGTCAGCCTGTTCGACACGTCGCGCCAGCGCGTCCGCGTGGCCGGCGAGGTGGATTTGCCGGCGGCCATCCCGACCGGCCACCTACCTGCTCGCGAGGCAACGCGGCTCGATCGAGCCTCCCGCCTCCTGCTGCTGGCGGCGGACGAAGCGTGGCGTCAATCTGGCTGGAACACCTCCTCTCCCCTGCCCGTGGTGCTGGGCACCACCAGCGGCGGCATGGCCCAGGGTGAAGCCTTTTACCGGCAGGCCAGCTTGGATCCACCACATCGCTGCGGTCAGGCTGTGCGCGTCAGTCAATACATGGCGCACCGCCAGGGATTGAACCTCCTCTCGGCCCTGGACTGCGAGGGCCCGATCACCATCATCGCCAACGCTTGCGCTTCCGGGGCCAACGCGATCGGCCACGCCTTCGAGCTGGTCCATCACGGCGCGGCCGAGCGGGTACTGGCGGGCGGTTACGACGCGCTCAGTCACTTGGTCTTCGCCGGCTTCGACTCGTTGCAGGCGTTGTCGCCCACCCGATGCCGTCCCTTTGACCAACGCCGCGACGGCCTGGCGCTGGGCGAAGGGGCGGCCGTGCTGGCACTGGAAAGCCTCGACCACGCTCGCCACCGGGACGCGGTCATCCTCGGCGAAGTCGCCGGCTACGGCCGCGGCACCGACCTCCATCACCTGACCCAGCCAAACCCCGAGGGACGCACGGCTCTGGCGACGATGCGAGCCGCGTGCGCCTGCGCCCGGCTGCCCCCGGAACGCATCGGCTACCTCAACGCCCACGGCACAGGCACCCCGCTGAACGAC